>JACCSV010000029.1 GCA_013812805.1 Sphingomonas sp.
AAGGCGTCGAGTTGCGGCTCGCCATAGCCGGTCGCCACCTCCTCCCGCATGCGCTGCAGCCGCGCGTAGGCGAAGCTCGCGGTGTCGGCATCGATGCAGGGGAATTCATCGTCGTCGCCAAAGACGATGGCGACGTCATGGCTTCGGCACAGGTCGAAGAAATTCGCGTCGCGGAAGCTTTCGTGGCGCGGCTCGAGGACGTGGCGGAGCGGGATTCCGTCAAGCTCTCGGGGGAGCAGGTCGAGGAAGGCGGCAATGTCGTCGCGGTCGAACCGACGGCGGGTCGCGAACAGCCACAGGATCGGCCCAAGCTTGGGGCCGAGCGCCGCCATGCCTTGTGCGAAAAAGGTGCACACCCCTTCGCCCGCATCGCAGAGCTTGGGACGGGTGACGCAATAGCGCGACCCCTTGATTGCGAACTGAAAGCCTTCGGGCACCTGGCTCGCCCAGGCCGCCCAGCTTTTCGGGCTCTGCCGGCCGTAAAAAGTGGCGTTGATCTCGATCGCCCCGAGGTTGCCGGCGGCAAATTCGAGCTCCTGCCGCTGCGGCAGCCCGGGCGGGTAGAAGCCGCCGCGCCATGGCGGATAGGTCCAGCCGCCGATGCCGACTCGTATCACTCCCTTGGCCATGGCGCGAGCAACGTTCGGAGCCGGGCGGCAGTGCCGTCTGTCGCGTGTGCGAAACATCGGCAGTTGCCTCCGCATAGTAGCTCGTGCTGTTACAGGCACAGCATCGGCGGGAGCTGGAATGGCGCAAGAGCGGCAGCGGGGTGGCGGGGATCATCTGTTCCTGAAGCTGTTTGCGGTGCCCATCGGCCTTGCCGCCGCGTGGTTTTTGTACACGGTCGCGTCAGGGCTGCTGCTCCTCTTCCTCGCAATCTTCATCGCCATCGGCCTCGACGGCCCGGTCAGCCGGCTGGAGCGGCGCGGGCTCTCTCGGCACTCGGCAGCGCTCATTGTGCTGGGCATCTTCTTCGCGGTTATCATCGGCGTGTTCTGGCTGGTCTTGCCGCGGGTTGCGCAGCAGCTGGTGGCGCTGGTCAACGGCTTTCCCGATCTCGTCACCCAGGCGTCGCAAAGGCTTTCCCACAGCCTTCGCGAGTATCCGGACCTGCAAAAAGCGGTGCAGCTCGACGCCAATGCAATGGGTTCGCTCGCTCCGGACGCTTTCAAATTCCTGGTTGGGGTCGGCGGCGCGTCGTTCAAGATCCTCGGGATCATTGCCGCGCTGATCATCTTTTTCGCTTCGATCATCTATCTGACGCTCAACCCGCGGCCATTGCTGGTGCGCTATTTCAGCCTGTACAGCGACCGCCTGCGTCCATGCGCGATGCGCAGCTTCGTGCGCTTTTCGGCGATGGTCGGCGGCTGGATGCGCGCCAACCTTATCGTCGGTACGATCCAGGCGATCCTCGCCGGCACCTTCCTGACGGTGATGGGGATACCGGGCGCGCTGGTGTGGGCCACGCTCGCCTTCTTTTCCGACTTCGTGCCGCGGCTCGGCGGCTACATCATGGCCGCTCCACCGGTGCTGATCGCGCTCTCGGTCAGCCCGGGCACCGCGCTGACCGTGGCCTTGTTCTACGCCGTCACCCAAGAAGTTCTCGGAGCCCTAGTGACTCCGCAGGTCAGCGGCGCGCAGATGAACATCCACCCGTTTCTGATCATCGTCTCGCTAGTCGTCCTGGCGCTAGCCTTCGGGCTGATGGGCGCGCTTGTCGCAACGCCGGTCGCGGCGTTCGTCGTGTCGCACATGGACGGCTTTCGCTCGCGCGAGCCGGAGCGCGACGCCGAGCGGCTGGTGGACGAGGAGCGCCAGCGCGCCGTGCGAAAGCGCAAATGAAACAGGCGGGCGCTTTCACGCCCGCCTGATCGTTGCGGTTTTAATGCTCGGCTGAACGGAAATCGTTAGCGGTCGTCCTGACCGGTAACTTCCTTCGCCTTGTCCTTGACGCCGCCCCAAGCATTCTGGAGCTTGCCTTCGGCCTGATCAGCCTCGCCTTCGCGTTTCATCTTCTCGTCGCCGGTGAACTCGCCGGCACCTTCCTTGAATTTGCCGCCCGTCTGCTTGAGGCTGCCCTCGGTGCGGTCGTCCAGAAAGTCCTTCTTGTCGTGGGTCATGAGTTATTTCTCCTTGATTGGAATGTACTTAAACAACGGGTGAACAGCCGTGTGGTTCTGGTGCCTGCCCCGGTCATGGGGCGGTTCACCGAATAAGTGGAAAAAGCCGGTTTTCGGCTGAAAAGAGGGTCGAGAATATCGCCAACATCGTCATTCTGACCGGCGCCGGGGTGTCCGCCGAAAGCGGGCTGGCGACCTTCCGCGGTACCGACGGGCTGTGGGAAGGGCACCGGGTCGAGGATGTGGCGACGCCGGCGGCGTTCGGGCGCGATCCGGCGCTGGTCCATGCCTTTTTCGATGCGCGGCGGGCGCGGCTTGGCGAGGTCGAGCCCAATGCAGCCCACGCGGCGCTGGCGAGGCTCGATGCCGTGTGGCCAGGCGATTTCCTGCTGGTTACGCAGAATGTCGACGACCTGCACGAGCGTGCAGGATGCAAGCGGCTGCTGCACATGCACGGCGAAGTGAAGAAGGGTTGGTGTGTCAGCTGCGGCGAGCGGTTCGAATGGGCTGGCCCGATGGGGGAGGGTGCAAAGTGCCCGTCCTGTGGGCGGACCGGACAGATGCGCCCGGACATCGTCTGGTTTGGCGAAATGCCATACGAGATGGAGCGGATCGAGCAGGCGCTGCAGAGCGCTGACCTCTTCGTGTCGATCGGCACGTCCGGCGCGGTCTACCCGGCCGCGGGGTTCGTCCAGACCGCGCGCTACTGCGGCGCGAGGACACTGGAGATCAACCTCGAGCCGAGCCTCGGCAGCTTCCTGTTTGACGAGAGCCGGACCGGCCGCGCCGGCGAGCTGGTGCCGCAGTGGGTCGAAGAGGTGCTAGGGATCAGGAGCTGACAAGGGTTCCCTGATGATAAAGCGCCTTCCAGCCGTCGCCCGCGCGGCGCCATAGTGTAGCTCGACGGGAGATGCGCTGGCCCTGATTCAACTGATAGGTGAAAAGGTAGACCCCGTCGCCGAGGGCAGTGCATTCGCAATCCTCGACTTGCCAATTCTCTTCTACGGGCCCGGCAGCGTGGCGTCGTTCGAGTTCCTCCAGCACAAAGCTGTGAGAATAGACCCGGCCCGACGCTCCTACTTCCCAGAAATTCCGATCGGTCATCTCTTCGAAGTCCCTGCGGCTCGTGCCTAGTTCGGGCCTATGGAAAATCGGCTCACGATCTCGGAGTTCTCGAAATACGTGATCAGGCGCTTGCGACATCACTCGCTCCACTCCAGCCCGATGTCGCGGTAGACCGAGCGGTCCTCGTCCCAGCGCGGGTTGACCTTGACGTGCAGGAACAGGTGGACATTGCGCCCCAGATGCCCGGCGATCTCGTGCCGCGCAGCCTCGCCGATGGCGCGGAGGCGCGAGCCGCCCTTGCCGATGACGATCGCCTTCTGGCTGTCGCGCTCGACCATGATCTGCTGGCGGATCTCGGTCGATCCGTCGGGCCGGTCCTCCCAGGTCTCGGTCTCGACCACCGAGGCGTAGGGCAGTTCGCGGTAGAGCTGGGCGTAGATCTGCTCTCGAGTCAGCTCGGCGGCGATCATGCGATCGGTGGCGTCGGTCAGCTGATCTTCGGGAAAATGCCACGGCCCTTCCGCGACGGCTCCGGCGAGCACTTCCTTCAGGTCAGCAACACCGTCGCCATTGCTGGCGCTCATCATGAACAGGTGCTTCGGGTTGGATCGTGCCGCAAGCTCGGCGGACAGCGCCAGCAACTTGCCCTTGTTAACGAGGTCGATCTTGTTGAGCGCGACGATCAGCGGCCGCTGCATCTGCGCGACGCGGCTGAGGATGCCGTCGACTTCCGGAGTAATGCCGCCCTGCACGTCGACCACCAGCAGGTTGAGGTCGGCGTCCCCGGCGCCGGTCCAGGCAGCGGCGACCATCGCCCGGTCGAGCCGCCGGCGAGGCGCGAAGATGCCCGGCGTGTCGACCAGCAGGATTTGCGCCTGGCCGTGGATGGCAATGCCCATCAGCCGCGCCCGAGTGGTCTGCGCCTTGGCGCTGACGATCGCTACTTTCTGGCCGACCAGCGCATTGACCAGCGTCGATTTGCCGGCGTTGGGGGCGCCGATCACGGCGACGAAGCCGCACCGGGTCTGGGGCTCGGTCATTGCAGCTTGTCCAATAATGCCTGCGCCGCAGCGGTTTCAGCTTCCTGCTTGCTGGTCCCCTGGCCGTCGGCTTCCCCGATGCTGGGGATGGAGACACGGACGATGAAGCTCGGCTGGTGCTGGGCGCCGCTGCGCCTGACCAGCTCGTAGTCCGGATTGCCGAGCGACTTGGCCGCGGCGAGCTCCTGGAGCGCCGATTTGGGGTGCTTGGGCGCGCGTTTTTGCCCTTCGACAAGCGGCATCCACAGCCGCCGGATGAGAGCGTCGGCAGCGTCGAGGCCCGAATCCAGGAAAATGGCGCCGATCAGTGCCTCGACGACATCGCCAAGGACGTTGTCGCTCCAGTTGGCGCCATCGTCTCGCGCCTGCTTGCCGAGGCGGATCAGCGCCGGAAGCCCAAGCTCGCGGCCGATCTCTCCGCAAGTGTCCCGCGCAACCAAAGTGTTGAAGCGGGGCGATAGCTTACCCTCGGGCTCGTCCGGGAAACGTTCGTAGAGCCAGCGGGCGATTACCAAACCCAGTACCCGGTCACCAAGGAATTCGAGCCGCTCATAGCTCTGGCCGCGGCTGCTCGAATGGGTCAGCGCGGCGTCGAACAGGGCCGGGTCGCGAGGGCTGTGCCCAAGCTCATCGGCGATAAATGCGGCAAGCTCTCCGTTCATCCGCTGAAGCTCGTACCGATGCGGCTGCCGCGGAGCGCGGTGAACCAGGTCCACGGCAGGAAATAATTGGCGCTGCCGTCCGTCGACCAGAAGATCGCGGTGGAGCGGCCAACGATATTGGCGAGCGGCACGAAGCCGATTCCGCCTTCGACCGGAGCGAAGCGGCTGTCGAGGCTGTCGTCGCGGTTATCGCCCATCAGGAACAAATGGCCCTCGGGAACCCGGACTGACGGGAAATCGTCAGCTGGGCCATCGGCGACCTGGTCGAGCACAATGTAGCTGCGCCCCCCGGGCAGGGTCTCGCGAAAGGCCGGATACAGGCAACGCCCGCTGCTGCCGGCGAGCGATGCGCCGGGCACTACGCGACAAGGACTATTGGCGGAAACCGGCATCGCCAACGGTTGCAGCGGTTGCCGCTGGAGCGGCTGGCCGTTGAGCAGGGCCGCCCCGCCCCGCACTTCGATGGTGTCGCCGGGGAGTGCAATCACCCGCTTGACGAAATCCTGACCCTCGGCGGCGGGCGGGCGGAATACCACGACATCGCCGCGTTCCGGCAGGTTGGAGAGGACCCGACCCTCGATCGGCGGGAACTGGAACGGGAAGCTGAAGCGCGAATAGCCGTAGGGCCACTTGGCGACGAGGACATAGTCGCCGATCAGCAGCGTCGGCAGCATCGAGCCGGAGGGGATGCTGAACGGCGCGAAGATCAGGCTTCGCACCACCCAGGCGACGGCGGCGAAGGTCAAGATCAGGCGCAGCAGCCCCCATCGCTCGGATTTGCCTTCCACTGCTTGTTTCGGCTTGCCGAGCATCCGCGGGCTTGTTTCGACCCGCCCGCGGCTCGTCAAGCAGGGATGGCAAATGCGCCCTTGCCGACTATGAGCGCTGGCATGAGCGGAGCCGGCTGGAAAGCGATCGAAGACCACCAGTTGCGGCCCCTGGCCCGCCTGTTTGAGGAGGAGCCCGACCGGTTGAGCCGCCTGGCGCTCGAAGTTTCAGGGATCTATTTCGATTGGTCGAAGACTCACCTCGATGCCGCACTCGTCGATGCCTTTGCGGCACTTGCGGACCAGTCGGGACTGCCCGCCGCTCGCGACGCCTTGTTCGCCGGCGGGATCGTCAACCCGACCGAGAACCGGCCTGCGGAGCACGTCGCCGAGCGCGGGCATGGCTCTCCCGACGCAGTGGCGCTCGCCACCGCCCGGCGCACCCGCATGCGGGCGCTGGTCGACGCGATCGAGGCCGGCGCCTTTGGCGACGTCACCGGCATTCTCCACATCGGCATCGGTGGGTCGGTGCTTGGCCCCGCCTTGCTGGTCGATGCGCTCGGGCCCGGGAGGGCGCGGTTGGACGTCAGCTTCCTTTCCAACATCGACCCGCAGGCCTTTGAGCAGGCGGTCGAGCCGCTGGACCCCGCGACCACCCTGGTCGTGGCGGTCTCCAAGACGTTCACGACGATCGAGACGCTGTCCAACCTCGCGGCGGGATTGAACTGGCTGCGCGAAGGCGGGGTGGCCGACCCCGAAGGGCGGGTCATCGCCGTCACCGCCGCTCCGGAAGCGGCGCTGGAAGCCGGCATCGACGACAGCCGAAACCTCCAGTTCGCCGAAGGCATTGGCGGGCGCTATTCGCTATGGAGTTCGGTTTCCGTCACTGTCGCGCTGGCGGTCGGCTGGGATGCGTTTGAGGAAATGCTCGAAGGCGCGGCGGCGATGGACCGCCACTTCCGCTTCGCCGAGCCGCGTCACAACGCGCCGATGATCGCCGCCTTCGCCGACCTTCTCTACGCGCAAAAGCTGAAGGCGCAGACGCGAGCGGTGTTCCCCTATGATGAGCGGTTGCACCTGCTGGTCCCGTACCTGCAGCAGCTGGAGATGGAATCGAATGGCAAGTCGGCGCGTATCGACGGGCAGGCGCTCGGGCGGCCGAGCGCTCCGGTCACCTGGGGCGGGGTCGGCACCGACGCTCAGCATGCGGTGTTCCAGCTTCTCCACCAGGGAACGGCGGTCATCCCCGTCGAGTTCGTCGCCGTCGCCGAGGACGAGGTCGGGCTCGGCGACCACCACCGGCAGCTGCTTCTCAACGCCTTCGGCCAGGGCGCGGCGCTGATGTTCGGCCAGGCGAGCGACGATCCGCATCACAGCTATCCGGGCGACCGGCCGAGTGCGACCATATTGCTTGACCGGCTCGACCCGCGGTCACTCGGCGCGCTGATCGCTTTCTACGAACATCGCACCGTCACCAATGCGGTGCTGCTGGGCATCAATCCGTTCGATCAGTTCGGGGTCGAGCTCGGCAAGCAAATTGCGCAAGCACTTGGTCAGAGCGATGAAGACGAGAGCCTCGACCCGTCGACCCGGGCGCTGATCCAGCGGGCGGCGATCTGATGGCGGATTATGACCTGTTCGTGATCGGCGCGGGTTCGGGCGGCGTGCGCGCATCGCGGATCTCCGCTGCCCACGGCGCCCGGGTCGCGGTAGCCGAGGAGCATAAGGTCGGCGGCACCTGCGTCATCCGCGGCTGCGTGCCCAAGAAATTGCTCGTTTACGGAGCCCACTTCGCCGAGGATCTCGAAGATGCGGCGATGTTCGGCTGGGACGTGCCGGAGAAGCGCTTTGACTGGGTGGTGTTGCGCGACAATGTGCTCGCCGAAGTCGACCGGCTGGAAGGGGCGTACACCGAAACCCTGACCAACCACGATGTCGAGATCCTTGCCGAGCGTGCCGTCCTGACCGGCCCGAATTCCGTTCGGCTGGCGTCCGGGCGCGAGATCAGCGCCGGCCGGATTTTGATCGCCACCGGCGCCCGGCCGCTGATGCCGGACATCCCCGGCATCGAACATGCGATTAGCTCCAACGAGGTGTTTCACCTCGAACAGATACCGGAACGCATCGTGATTGTCGGCGGTGGCTATATCGCCAACGAGTTCGCCGGCATCTTCAACCAGTTCGGCACCAAGGTGACGCTGGTCAACCGCACCGACGTGCTGCTTCGCGGCTACGATCAGCAGGTTGTCGACCGGCTGATGCAGATTTCGGTGCGCAAGGGCATCGACTTCAAATTCCACACGGTGATCGAGAACATCGAGCGGCTGGACAGCGGGCGGCTGAAGCTGACGATGACCGGCTGCGACGACATCGAGACCGATCAGCTGCTGTTCGCGGTCGGGCGGGTGCCGAACACCGACGCGCTCGGCTGCGACGCTGCGGGCATCGAGGTCGCCGAAAAGGGCGCGATCAAGGTCGATGCCGACAGCCGCACGTCGGCGGAATCCATCTTCGCCGTTGGCGACGTCACCAACCGCGTGCAGCTGACCCCGGTCGCGATCCGCGAAGGACAGGCGTTTGCCGACAGCGTCTTTGGCGGCAAGCCGACGCGGCTCGACTATGGCTGCATCCCCTCGGCGGTGTTCAGCCATCCGCCGCTGGCCGGGGTCGGCCTGACCGAGGGCCAGGCGCGCAACAAGCTCGGCAGCGTCAAGACCTACACTTCCGACTTCCGGCCGATGAAAAACGTACTGGCGGGGCGCAACGAGCGGTCGCTCTACAAGCTGGTCGTCGACGGAAGCACCGATCGCATTGTTGGAATCCACATGATCGGACCCGATGCCCCCGAAATCATGCAGGCCGCGGCGATCGCGGTGAAAGCGCAGCTTCGCAAAGAGGATTTCGACGCCACCGTCGCGCTCCACCCGACGATGGCCGAAGAACTGGTGCTGATGCGCTGATGCAGGACGCCGTCGTCATCGGCGCGGGCCATAATGCGCTGACGTGCGCCTTCTATCTCGCGCGCAAGGGGATGAAGGTCACCATCCTGGAAGCCGCGGACAAGGTCGGCGGGGCGGCGGTCACCGACGAATTCCTGCCAGGTTTCCGCAACTCCGCGGCAAGCTACACCGTCAGCCTGCTGCAGCCCAAGGTCATCCGCGACATGGAGCTCGAGCGGCACGGGCTGAAAGTGGTCCTTCGCAAGCGCGACAATTTCCTGCCCGGTGACGGACAGTATCTAGTGACGGGGCGAGGCGGGCTGACCCGCAAGGAGATCGTCCGTCACAACCGCGAGGATGGCGAGGGCTACGACCGTTACATCGCCGAGCTCGAGACGGTGGTGCCGCTCATCAAGAAGTGGATCCTGCGCTCACCCGTCGAGGTTGGCGCCGGCGCCCGGGGGCTGCCGTCGCTGCTCGCACTTGGCCGTGACCTGGTTGGACTATCGACCGCCGAGACCCGCGCCGTCCATGACTTCGCGACGCGCAGCGCCGGCGACATCCTCGACCGCCACTTCAAGGGCGACCTGGTCAAGGCGCTGTTCGGCTTCGACGGGGTGGTCGGCAATTTCGCTTCGCCTTATTCGCCCGGCACCGCTTACGTGCTTCTCCATCATCTGTTCGGCGAGGCCGCCGGAGTGGAAGGCGCCTGGGGGCATGCGATGGGCGGCATGGGCTCGATCACCCAGGCGATGGCGCGCGCAGCCCGCGAAAAGGGCGTCGACATCCTGCTCAACACACCGGTTGAGGAAGTGATCGTCGAGCGCGGCCGCGCTGTTGGCGTCGTCGCCGGCGGCAAGGCGTGGCGCGCCGGAATCGTCGTCGCCGGGGTCAACCCGAAGCTGCTGTTCGACCGCCTGATCGCGCCAGGCGCGGCCGGTGCCGAAGTCGAAAAGCGGATGCATGACTGGAGTTGCGAAAGCGCGACCTTCCGGTTGAACGTGGCGCTGTCGGAGCTGCCCAAGTTCACGGTGCTGCCGAAGAAAGGCGATCATTTGACCGCCGGAATCATCATGGCGCCGAGCCTCGACTATATGGACCGCGCCTATCTCGACGCGCGAGTGAACGGGTGGGCGCGGCAGCCGATCATCGAGATGCTGATCCCCTCCACCCTCGACCCGTCGCTGGCGCCGCGCGGCAAGCATGTCGCCTCGCTGTTCTGCCAGCATTTCCGCTTCGACCTGGGCCCCGGGCGCAGCTGGGACCACGAGCGCGACAAGGCAGCCGACGCGATCATTGCAACGGTGGACGGGCACGCGCCCGGCTTCGCCAAGTCGGTGCTCGGCCGCCAGATCCATTCGCCGCTGGACCTAGAGCAGCGCTTCGGCCTGATCGGCGGCGACATTTTCCACGGCAAGATGGGCATGGACCAATTGTTCAGCGCCCGGCCGATGATCGGCGCCGCGGATTACCGGATGCCGCTCAAGGGCCTCTACCTGTGCGGATCGGGAGCGCACCCGGGCGGCGGGGTGACGGGAACGCCGGGCCACAATGCCGCTCGCGCGATCCTCGCCGATCGCCGACCCTGGTCGAGGCGCAAGCCATGACCGCGCCGCTCGCCGGAATCCGCGTGCTCGACCTCAGCCGCGTGCTCGCGGGGCCATGGTGCACCCAGCTGCTCGCCGATCTCGGCGCGGAGGTGATCAA
>JACCSV010000042.1 GCA_013812805.1 Sphingomonas sp.
GGAATCGAGCTGATCGGGGTCGAAGCCGAGCTCTATCCGTCGATGAAATGCGCTCTGGAAAATTGCCACCTGCCGCTCGGCGGCGACACTTTGGCCGAGGGCATCGCCGTCAAGGAGCCTGGCGTCCTCACCTCGCGAATCCTCAGGGAGATGGTCGACGAGGTGGTCCTGGTTCCCGAGCGCGACATCGAACGCTCGGTGGCGATGCTGGCGGGCATCGAGAAGTCCGTCGTTGAAGGCGCCGGCGCGGCCGGGCTCGCCGCACTGCTCGCCGACAAGCAGCGCTTCGCCGGCAAGAAGGTCGCGACCATCCTGTGCGGCGGCAACATCGATACCCATTTGCTGGCTAATGTCCTCGTCCGCGACCTAGTGCGCAGCGGCCGCATCGCCCGGCTTCGGGTGGCGGCGCAGGACCAGCCTGGAGCGCTGGCCGCAATCACCGCGCAATTCCACGACGCGGGGGTGAATATCATCGAGATCAACCACAGCCGGATCTTCACCCGGCTGCCGGCCAAGGACACGGTGATCGAGGTCGAATGCGAGGCCCGCGACCCCGAATCCATCGAGCGGGTGGTGGGCATGCTCGAAGCCGCCGGCTTCCACGTCGAGCGCGCCTCGCTGGACTAAAGCCGACTGTCCCGATCGTGGACAGTGGCCGCGCCGAAGCGATTTCGCGGCCACCAACTCTTTTCATCGGCGTTGACCAGCATCATAAAGGCTTCGAACCCCATGGAGGCCGAGTGAGCGCACCTTTCCGTTTCCCGAAATTCTTCGTCACCAACCCGTCGCCGTGCCCGTATCTTCCGGGCAAGGTCGAGCGAAAGGTGTTCACGGAGCTTACCGGGCGGAATGCGAGCGAGCTGAACGAGGCGCTCGGGCGGATCGGTTTCCGCCGCAGCCAGTCGGTTGCCTACCGCCCCAGCTGCATCGATTGCAGCGCCTGCATCTCGGTCCGGGTGCTGGCGTCGGAGTTCGAGGCCAATGCCACCCAGCGCAAGCTGCTCCGCCGCCACGGCGACCTCGAAGTCAGCGTCTGCAAGCCGTGGACGACCGAAGAGCAATATGCGCTGCTCCGCAAATATCTCGCGGTTCGCCATCCCGGCGGCGGCATGGCCGACATGGACGAAAGCGACTTCGCCGACATGGTCGAGCAGACCTCGGTCCGCACATACGTGATCGAGTATCGCGAGCCTGCGGTCGACGGCCGTCCCGGAAGGCTGGTCGGGGCATGCCTGTCCGACCACCAGAACGACGGGCTGTCGATGATCTACAGCTTCTTCGATGTCGGCCCCGAAGCCCGCAAGGGGCTGGGCACCTACATCATCCTCGACCATATCATCCGCGGCGCCCGCGCCGGGCTGCCCTATGTCTACCTCGGCTATTGGGTCGATGGGTCGCGGCGGATGGCTTACAAGACGGGCTTCCACCCGCTCGAGCGGCTCGGCCGCGACGGCTGGCGGCGCCTCGACGATGCGCAATCGGCAATGCCCGCCCCGGCAGCGGTGCTTCCGCAGCGAAGCGAGCGCCGCCGTTACTTCATCGACGCCTGAACCGCACTTCCGAACGCTGATCAGACATGGGTTCGCCCTCCCCCTCGATTGGGGAGGGTTGGGTGGGGGTGACGTCTCCGCTAAGGGCTGCGGCCTGCATCGACCTCACCCCACCCCGGCCCTCCCCATCGAAGAGAGGGGGCAGCGGAGAAAACAATGACCGACCCGATTTCCACCAGGAAGCACGGCGACGTGCTGATCGTCCTGTCCAACAATCCGCCGGTGAACGCGCTGTCCGCGGCGGTGCGGCAGGGGCTGGTGGACGCGATCGACGCCGCCGAGGCCGACGAGGCGGTGAAGGCGGTGGTCATCGCCTGCGAAGGGCAGACCTTTTTCGCCGGCGCCGACATCACCGAGTTCGGCAAGCCGCCGGTGATGCCGTGGCTGCCGATGGTCGTCGACCGGATCGAAACGTGCGCCAAGCCGGTGGTGGCGGCGATCCACGGCACCGCTCTGGGTGGTGGGCTGGAGATCGCGCTCGGCTGCCATTATCGCGTCGCGGTGCCCGACGCGAAGCTGGGCACGCCGGAAGTGAAGCTCGGGCTGCTCCCGGGCGCCGGGGGCACTCAGCGGCTGCCGCGGGTCGCGGGCGTGCCCAAGGCGCTGCAGATGTGCGCGACCGGCAGTCCGATCGGCGCCAAAGAAGCGTTCGACTGCGGCCTGGTCGATCGGCTGGTTGAAGGCGACCTCGTCCCCCACGCCGTCGCTTATGCCGAGGAAGTGCGCGACACCCGGCCGCTGCCAGTATCGTCGGAGCGGCAGGACAGGATCGCCGCCGCCGACCCGGCGATGTTCGACGAATTCCGCAAGGCGAACGGCCGCAAGTTCCGCGGCTTCGACGCGCCGGAGGCGAATATCCGGGCGGTAAAAATTGCCACCGAGAAACCTTTTGTGGAAGGAGTCATCGAAGAGCGCAAACTGTTCATGGAGCTGATGGGCGGCGGTCAGGCCAGGGCACAGCAATATTTCTTCTTCGCTGAGCGCAAGGCGGCGAAAATTGAGGGCCTCGCCGAGGTCGTTGTCCCGCGCGACATCCGCAAGGTCGGCATCATCGGCGCCGGCACGATGGGCGGCGGCATTTCGATCAATTTCCTGTCCGCCGGAATCCCGGTGACCATCGTCGAAATGGGCCAGGAAGCGCTCGACCGCGGCGCCGGCGTCATCGCCAAGAATTACCAAGCGAGCGCCGCCAAGGGCCGCTTCACCGCCGAGCAAGTCGAAAAAGCGATGGGGCTTCTCAGCCCGACGCTCGATTTCCAGGCGCTGGCCGATTGCGACCTCGTTATTGAGGCCGTCTACGAGAACATGGACGTCAAGAAAGAGGTGTTCGGCCGGCTCGACAAGATCGCCAAGCCGGGTGCGGTCCTCGCCTCCAACACCAGTTACCTCAACGTCGACGAAATCGCCGCCTCCACCTCGCGCCCGCAGGACGTTCTCGGGCTGCACTTCTTCTCGCCGGCCAACGTGATGAAGCTGCTCGAGGTCGTGCGTGGTGCCCAGACCGCGCCGGACGTGCTGCTCACCGCGATGCGGCTGGCCAAGAAAATCAGGAAGGTGGCGGTGGTCGCCGGCGTCTGCCACGGCTTCATCGGCAACCGCATCCTGATGCCGCGCCAGGTCGAGGCGATGAAGCTGTTGCTCGAAGGGGCAACGCCAAGCCAAGTCGACCGCGTGCACGTCGAGTTCGGGATGCCGATGGGCCCGTTCCAGATGGCCGACCTTGCCGGCGTCGACATCGGCTGGCACCGCGATCCCAGCCGCATCGAGAGCCTTCGCGACGCCCTGTGTGCGATCGAGCGGTGGGGGCAGAAGAAGGGCGCCGGCTTCTACGATTATGACGAAAAGCGCCGCCCCAGCCCGTCGCCCGTGGTGCAGGACATCATCGAGAAGTTCGCTGCCGAAAAGAACGTCGAGCGCCGCGAGATAAGCGACGACGAGATCGTCGAACGCACCCTCTACCCGATGGTCAACGAAGGCGCGAAGATCCTCGAGGAAGGCATGGCGCAGCGCGCCTCCGACATCGATGTCGTCTGGGTCTACGGCTACGGCTGGCCAGTGTATCGCGGCGGGCCGATGCACTGGGCCGACAGCGTCGGGCTGCAGACCATCGTCGACGGGCTCAAGCGGCAGCAGGAGCGGATGCAGCCGGACTTCAGCTTCTCGCAGCTGCTGCTCGACAAGGCTGCGAAGGGCGAGAAGTTTACCCGTTAGGGTAGGGCCCCGAACGAGGGTCTGGTTCGGTCGAGTCATGCACCAAGGTCAGCATCGCCAGCGCCAGCGCGGCAATGCCCGCGCTCGCCATAAAGGTCGCGCTGGCGCCGTCGCGATCCCACAGCAGCCCGGCGCCGACGCTCGCCAGCAACGTGCCGATACCGGTGACGAAATAGAAAGCGCCGAAGCTCGTCGCACGCAAATGCTCGGGCGCGCTGTCGGCGATCATGCGCGCGAAAATGCCTTGGGTCATCGCCATGTGCACGCCCCACAGCAGCACGGCCGCGATCAGCCCGGCGATGCCGAAGTCGTTGGCGAGGATGATGTTGCCGGCGATCAGCACCGCGATGCCGCCAATCAGGATCGTCCGCGGCGGCACCCGGTCGCTGAGCGCGCCAGCGGGGTAAGCGAGCGACAGATAGCCCACACCGAATACCACCATCACCAGCGGCGACAGCGCCGGGGACAGCCCCAGGTCCATCCCGCGCAGGATCAGGAAGCTTTCCGAGAAACGCGCCAGCGTGAACAGGAAGCCGATCGCCAACACTCGCCGAGTCGCCCTGCTGATGTCCCGGAAACCTGCGAAGAACGGCTGGCGGCCGGTCGGCGGCTGCTCACGTCGATGCTCGCGAAGCCCGAACAGAAGCACTACGAAGGCGATGGCCGCGGGGATGGCCGCGATCCAGAACACGCTGCGGATGTCGTTTGAGAACGCATACATCAGCGCGACCGCAGCCAGCGGCGCAAGCAGAGCGCCGACGGTGTCCAGCGCCTGGCGGAGACCGAAGGCGCGGCCGCGGATTTCGGGCGGCGTCTCGTCGGCGATCAGCGCATCGCGCGGCGCCCCGCGAACCCCCTTGCCGACGCGGTCGGCGAAACGCGCGACCAGGACCATGCCGCCGGTGGTCGCGATCGCGAACAAGGGCTTGGACAGCGCCGACATGCCGTAGCCGAGCAGCACCCACGGCTTGCGCGCTCGGCTGCGGTCGGACAAGCGCCCGGAGGCGAGTTTGCCGAACGACGCGGTCGCTTCCGAAATCCCGTCGATCGCGCCCATGGCGGCGACGGGAAGGCCAAGCGCGACGGTTACGAACGCCGGCAGCAACGAGTGATAGATCTCGCTCGAAAGGTCGGTGAGCAGGCTGACGAAGCCGAGCACCCAGACGCTTTTCGGAAGGGGAGGGCGCGGCCGGCTACTCACCCGCCGGCATTTGCTGTGGGTAAAGCGGCGATGCAACCACTACCCGTCTTGACAGCAACAACCTTACTGCTGTTGAAATGATTGCCATGCTGCAAACGAGCATCAACTCCCATTCGCCTGACGCCATCGCCGCCCGCTTCGCGCAGGTCGCCCAGCACTGGCTTCCCGACGGTCCGGCGGAGCGGCTGGAGATCGCCAAGCGCAAGCTTCTCGGCGCCATCGGCCAGCGTGAGCCGGTAACCCTGAACGAAGTCGCCGCAGCGGTGGGGCGCGGCGCTCCGGCGGTCAGCCGCTCGATCGATTCGCTGGTCCGCGCCGGGCTGGTCGCGCGCGAGTCCGATCCCGACCACCGCCGCCGCCTGGCGCTTCGACTGACCGAGTCCGGGCGGCAACGGCTGTCGAGCGCTCCCGCCGGCGGCGGCCCGCTGAAGGTCAAGCTGGAGCGACTGGCGCACAGCGAGCTTCGCGCCGTCGAGCGGGCAATCGAGATCCTCGAACGCGGTTTCTAGGCCCGGACGCCGCATGTTGCGTTGCAACAATGGGCCAACTCCGGTAGGGGCGCGGCTTCCTTTTACCCGGACATTCCAATGAACCTTCGCAACGTCGCGATCATCGCGCACGTCGATCACGGCAAGACGACGCTGGTCGACCAGCTGTTCCGCCAGTCGGGCACCTTCCGCGACAACCAGCGCGTCGAAGAACGGGCGATGGATTCCAGCGACCTCGAAAAAGAGCGCGGCATCACCATCCTTGCCAAATGCACGTCGGTCGAATGGGCCGATGCAGCCGGCCAAGTGACCCATATCAACATCGTCGACACCCCCGGCCACGCCGATTTCGGCGCCGAAGTGGAACGCATCCTCTCGATGGTTGACGGAGTCATCCTGTTGGTCGACGCCGCCGAAGGGCCGATGCCGCAGACCAAGTTCGTCACCGGCAAGGCGCTGGCGCTGGGCTTGAAGCCGATCGTCGTCGTCAACAAGATCGACCGCCCCGACGCCCGCGCTGCCGAAGTGCTCGACGAGATTTTCGAGCTATTCCTCAACCTCGAGGCCAATGACGAGCAGCTCGACTTCCCGACGCTCTATGCGTCCGGTCGCGCCGGCTATGCAGGAACCGAGGACAGTGTCCGCTCGGGCGACCTCACGCCATTGTTCGAAGCCATCGTCAGCAACGTGCCGGCACCGGGCCTCGACCCCGAAGCCGAGTTCAAGATGCTCGCCACCTTGCTCGACCGCGACCCGTTCCTTGGACGAATCCTCACCGGCCGGATCGAGAGCGGCCGCCTGACCGTCAACATGCCGATCAAGTCGATCGACGTCGACGGCAACACCGTCGAGGAAGGCCGCGCTACTAAGGTGTTCGCTTTCCGCGGGCTCGAGCGCGTCCCGGTCGAAGCGGCGCAAGCCGGCGACATCGTCGCCATCGCCGGCCTGGTCAAAGCGACCGTGTCCAACACCATCGCCGACCCGGCGGTGACCGAGCCGGTGACCAAGGCGCGGCCGATTGACCCGCCGACGCTGGCGATGAACTTCGCGGTCAACGATAGCCCCTATGCGGGGCGCGACGGCGACAAGGTGCAAAGCCGGGTGATCCGCGACCGCTTGGCGCGCGAGGCCGAAGGCAATGTCGCGATCCGAGTCACCACCGCCGCCGACAACGACAGTTTCGAAGTCGCCGGCCGCGGCGAGCTCCAGCTCGGCGTGCTGATCGAAACGCTGCGCCGCGAAGGCTTCGAGCTGTCGATCGGCCGCCCGCGGGTGCTGTTCCGCGACGGACCGGGCGGGCGCGAAGAGCCCTACGAGACCGTGGTCGTCGACGTCGACGATGAATTCTCCGGCACCGTCATCGACAAGATGGCGCTCAGGAAGGCGGAAATGACCGACATGCGCCCGTCGGGCGGCGGCAAGACCCGGCTGACCTTCTCCGCCCCCAGCCGCGGCCTGATCGGCTATCACGGCGAATTCCTGTCCGACACCCGCGGCACCGGAATCATGAACCGGCTGTTCGAGAAATACGGCCCCTACAAGGGCCCGATCCAGGGTCGCCAGAACGGCGTGCTGATCTCGATGGAGCAGGGCGAAGCTGTGGCTTACGCGTTGAACGCGCTGGAGGACCGCGGCGTGCTGTTCATCTCGCCCGGCGACAAGCTCTACGAGGGCATGGTGATCGGCGAAAATGCCAAGCCCCAGGACCTCGAGGTCAACCCGCTGAAGTCCAAGCAGCTGACCAACTTCCGCGCCTCGGGCCCCAAGGACGAGAACATCCGCCTGACCCCGCCGCGGCGGATGACGCTGGAGCAGGCGATCGCCTACATCCAGGACGACGAACTGGTCGAGGTCACGCCCAAGGTGGTGCGGATCAGGAAGCGCTACCTCGAACCGCACGAGCGCAAGCGCGCGTCGCGCAAGGCGGAGGCGGCTTAGGTCCTAGTCCCGGGTCAACTGGACACCAAGGGACTGTTGTGGAACTCACCCTTGGGTGACCTCCGCAGCCCAGCAAGATCAGAAGCGGGGGGACGGCGCAGCATCGCGCCCGCCGGCCGACGGCGTGGCCAGGCCCGCGCTGCAGCTGGCACAGACCTGTTTCCTGAGCATGGTTGCCCTGCTCGTCTGGATGAAGACCCCGATTACCATCGCCGGTCTCAACGCCTATCCGGCGGACTTCCTGTTCGTCGCCACTGCCCTGGTGTGGAGTGTCGCGCTGCTTCGCAAAGAGACGGAATTGCGATGGCACCGCGCCTACTGACTGCTCGGCCTGTACTTCGCGGCGATGGCCTTCTCCGTCCCGCAATCGATGGACCCGCGGCACAGCGCTTTCAAGCTTCTGACTCAGGTCTATTTGCTGGGTCTGCCCGTGCTGGCGTTCAACCTGTTCCGGACGATGGAGGATCTCAGGAGGGTGGCGTGGTGGTGGGTGGCGTCGGCTGGCGTGATGGTCGGCTTCGGCGTCGCCACACTGCTGCTGTTCCCGTTCCTTGGGCCGGACGGGATTCTCGATTGGCCGCTCCATCATT
>JACCSV010000074.1 GCA_013812805.1 Sphingomonas sp.
TCAGCCTGGGGTGCCAGTTCGCCTACGTACCGCAGGATCGCGATCTTCTCCCGTGGCCTGGCGGACGGGTAGTGAGCGAGGAGCAGCATGATCATCGCTTCGCTCTGCAGCCTCTTTCGCGCGACCCCATTCTCCGTGGTTCGGATCTCTTCGGCCAGGCTCTTGAGCACCGCCTCCTTCAAAGATGCGCTGGGCATCGTCTTCGGCCGGCGCGGTCGGCCAAACGGATTTGCGGACGGCATGCCGGGCTGGAACTGGGTCCTGGCCGAGCCCCTTCAGCGCTGGAGTCGAGGATCAGGTCGGCAAGTAATGCAACGGGCTTCACGGTCGGGTGAAATTCGAGAGCCTTGTTGCGCCCCTTGGTGAATGTGTTCAGAGGATTGATTGCTTGGCATGACGCGCTGCGGAGCTCTCACACCAATGGCGCTTCACGGCTGACCACGTAACTAATGTGTGCGGCCCACGAATCCAGCGCAGTTCGCTTCTCCTCTCGCCAGTCGTGCCTTTGGTAAATACCAGCTATACCGCTCCGGGATCCACTAACGTGATTCAGGACCGCCTCCGTAACTTCAAACCTCACCCCTAGCCGTTGAAGTCCGGTGGCGACGGTTCGCCGGAGGTCGTGTAGTCTCCAAGCCTCTACAGCACTCTCACCCGTTGCTTGAGCGATGAAATGCTCCAACCGCGCCTTCGCCTTCGAAAACCCTGATACCGGCCCCCTGCCCGTGGTTGAGAACACCAGACCCTTGAGAGGCCAGTGAGGACCGCGAGCGATCCCATCAAGCACTTGCAAACTGAGCGGGCTCAGTGGGACTAAGTGTGGTTTCTTGTTCTTGGATCTGCCGGACGGCAGCACCCACAACGCCTCGGACCGATTGAGTTCGGCCCAGTCCAGGCCCGCAACCTCCTCCCTCCTCTGACCCGTCAGCAGCAGGAGACGGTATAAACCGGCGAATGGGTATCCAAGTAGCTCAGATGCGCACCAGACCTGTCCCAGTTCGCGGTCGCAAAGCACCCGCTCCCGCGCGGGCACTGGCGGAGGCGCTTCAACTCCGTCGAGCGGAGAACGGTCCACGTCGCCTCGACTCACGGCCCAGCGAAAAAGTTTGCGGAGCGTCGCGTGGGTCAGGCGGGCAATTGCTGGTCGGTCCTGAAGGCGATCCCAGATCGGAGTCACATCCGAGCGCTTGATGCTGGGCAAGGCTTTGCGCCCAAGAACAGTCACTGCTTCTCGCCGGAGAACGCCAGCACCCAAAATCCAATGTTTCCACCGCTTTTTGAGATATAAGTCTACGAATGTCTCCACATATGCATTGAATGCTAGATCGACCGCCTGGCGACGCCGCTCATGATTGGCCTGGATCGGATCGATACCTTGATGAACCAACATCAATAGGCGCTCGGCCTCCTTACGTGCGGTCTGGGGTGTCCAAGGCGAACCGTGGCGACCAATGGTATACCGCCGGGAAGGCGCTTCTCGGCCACCCATGCGAAACTGCAGCACGTAGGACTTGGAGCCATTAGGCGTCACCCGAATTCCAAACCCCCGCAGCTCTTCATGCCACAAGAATTTGTCTTTGGCCCCAGGCTCGAGGCGGTCGACTGTCTGCTTCGTGATGCGACTAGTTGGCATTGCGGCTTCCGTGCGGAGTTCAGTGGCCCTTGAATGTAAGCACCGTGTAAGCACCGTATCGGAAACATGGGGAAACTGGAAGCATCATGAGGTACGAGAATATCGCGTTTTTCGGCCTTTTTCAGGAAACTTAGGAATTTCGAGATATGCCTAGGAAACTCAAATTGCGTAACTCTTAATCAGCGGGTCCTAGGTTCGAGCCCTAGTGCGTCCACCATCTTTCCTCACCCTCACCTGCGCGCAGCCGGCGTGAGCGTTATCGCGAGCCGCGTCTCAACTGCAGCCGGACGCCGATCGACAAGGTGCGGGGAGTGGCATGCTCGACCGACCCATCGCCCCCGATGCCGGTGACGACCAGCTCGTCGAGCAGATTCTCGCCTCGGGCGAATATCTGCAGCCTGCGGCTCAATGGCCAGGCGGCGAACGCGTCGACGGTCGTCGCGGGCGGCAGCCTGTCCCGGTTTAGGTCGTCTTCATACTGGGCGCCGACATGGCGGACGACGAGCGAGAGGCTGCGGCCATCCTTGTCCCACGCCAGGCCGCCGGTGAACCCGATGCGTGGCGTTTGCGCGGGTCGCAGTCCGTTAAGCACCGCCGCGGCACCATCGCCTCGCACTTCGGCATCCGTGAAGCTGGCGCTGCCACTCGCGGTCAGCGGCCCGCGCCGGACCTCCGCCGAAAGCTCGACTCCGCGCACTCGCACCGCGTCCAGGTTGCGGCGTTGCCGGTATTCGCCGGTGGTGAAGCCGATGCCGGGAAACACTCCCGGCCCCTGCCCGAGAGTCACATTGGCGATCGAATCCTCGAGCCGATTGGCAAACGCCGTGCCGGACAATGAGACACCGCCGCGGACGTAGCGGGCGCCAATCTCGACTCCGGCCAGCCGCTCTGGCTCGAGCGAAGGATTGGCGG
>JACCSV010000109.1 GCA_013812805.1 Sphingomonas sp.
CGACGCCTCGGCCCAGAAGGCGTCTGCATCCGCACCGAACCGGTCGATCGGTTGCGCCTCTACAGTCCTGGGCGACGCCATCAGCGGCAGGTCGAACGCCCGCGATTTGAGACCGATACGCCGACCAAGGAACCCGGAGCGGAGCGGACGAACCATCATCGGCGGTGACCCCAGCCTCACCCAGCCGAAGCGGTTGAACCAGGCATGCGCCGCGCTTGCGTTGGGAAAGCCCCAGACGAACGACGCGCCTTCGCTCGCCGCCGCCGCCAGCGCCGCCTTGCCCAATCCCTTGAAGATGCCACGGCCGCGATACGCGGGGTCGACGACCAGATCGATCGCCAGATAGGCGCTGTGGCTCTCGCCGGAGGCGGTAACCTCCCACGGAACGAACCCAAGCACGCCGACGATCTGGCCATTGCTGGCAGCGTCTCGCGCAACGGCGATGAGCGCCTGGCCCGCCGGCGGTCGAAATATCCACGCAAGATAGTGCGGCCTCCGCTGATACCCCTCCGCCAGGAAGAGCCGGGCGATGTCCGTATCCAGCTCGCTCGAGTAAGGAAGAACGGCAAATTCGATCATTGAGCGAACACTTGCGGTCTCAATCGCCCGACTTGACCAGGTCGAAGGTGAGCGAGCCGTCGATCCATTCCCGACGCTTCACCGTCAGGCAATCGCCCATCCATTCGCGCAGAGCCGGCTCGGGGATTCGGATGTGGTCCTCGTGGAGCGGCCAGTCGCCGCGCATCTTGGATGAAAACGCCTCGATCAGTGGCCGCCGGATCAGCGTTTGCCTCTTTATTCGCGCCACGCGGGCCCACACCCTGGCGGCCCCGTCATTCAGAAGGTCGGGCCAGCTGGGCTCGATATCTTCGAGCACCAGTCGCGCATAACCTCCCGGTTTGAGCACCCTCGCCATCTCGACGAGGCACCGTCCGGGGTCTCGGACGTGATTGAGGCTCCAGAAAGAAAGCGCGGCATCGAACTGCTCGTCAGGGAAGGGCAAGGCCTCCCCGTCCGCGGCGATGAATCGCGGCTCGGGCCCGGATTTGCGGAAGGCCGCGCCGAACTCGATCCATTCGCGCGAGCGCCACAGCTCGCTGGGGTCGACAACCACATAGTCGACGTCGGACCGGAGGAATCGCGCGGCAAGGCCAGCACCGCCGCCGATATCGACCACGCTGCCGCTTAGCGACCCGAGGAACTGCCGGTGCGGCTCATAGTCCTGCAGCAGCAGCTGTTCCCGTTCGTCGGACGCGACCAGCTCCTCGTACCAGCCCTCCATGAGCGACAATCGGGATTGATAATCGCTCATGTACGGAAAAACGCTCCAGGCTCATCTCAATTCACGCCGGCAAATCCCGGGGATCGCTTCACTCAGCCACTAGCGGACTTTTTTGCTTTGTGCATTGGGGCACCGATGGCCACCAATCCCCCGCAGCTTTCCCGGCGCCCCGACATCGACGGCTTGAGAGCGGTCGCGATCATACCCGTCGTCCTGTTCCACGCCAGCATACCCGGGTTTCAGGGCGGCTTCGTCGGGGTCGATATCTTCTTCGTCATCTCCGGCTATCTGATTACCAGGATCATCGCCAAGGAGGTTTCGGCCAAAGGCTCGTTCAATTTCTGGAACTTCTACGCGCGGCGGGCGCGACGGCTGCTTCCCGCGGCGCTGCTCGTCATCGTCGCGTCCGCGCTCGTCAGTTTCCTCCTCGTCTCGCCGCTCGAGCAATCGAAGCTCGCCCCGAGCGCGGTGGCGGCGCTCTTCTACGTTTCCAACATCTTCTACTGGCGCCGGACGACGGACTATTTCGATCCCG
This sequence comes from Sphingomonas sp., assembly GCA_013812805.1. GTDB lineage: Bacteria > Pseudomonadota > Alphaproteobacteria > Sphingomonadales > Sphingomonadaceae > Sphingomicrobium. Next base: position 1,818 of record JACCSV010000109.1, read on the forward strand.
TCGCCGAATCCGACATCTACCTGCACACCTGGTCGCTGGCGGTAGAAGAACAATTCTACCTGGTCTGGCCGGCGCTCCTCCTGCTGGCGTTCAAGTTCAGGAACGGGCCCGTGATCGCGATGGGCGCGGTCTTGATCCTGTCCTATTTTCTGAGCGCGATGCTGTCCTATCACAGCCAGCCCCTGGCCTTCTTCCTGTCGCCGTTCAGGGCCTGGGAGTTCGCTATTGGCGGACTGGTCGGCTTCCTTCCGGACCGTCGGCGGCGCTGGGCCTCTGCGGTTGCACTTCTCGGCCTGCTGCTGGTCGCCGTTCCGGTCGTGGCTCTGTCCAGCGACGGGATTTATCCCGGCTTTGTCGCGATGATCCCGGTGCTGGGGACCGCAGCGCTGCTCGCCTCGGGAAGCTCGGACCATCCGGTTTCCCAACTTCTGCGCTCATCGCCGATGCGGCTGATCGGCCTGCTCAGCTACAGCTGGTACCTGTGGCACTGGCCGGTCCTGATTTTCGGCTCGGAGCTTCTCGGAGATCCCACTCTCGTCGAGCGGATCGGACTTGCTCTAGCGTCGCTGGGGCTGGCGGGCCTGACCTACGTCCTGGTCGAAAAACCCATTCGGATCAGCGCCTATCTCGCCCCGCGCCCGCTCTTGACCCTGGGCCTTGCAGCAGCGGGTACCGCCGCCTCGGCCGGAGCAATCGGCGCTTTGTGGTTTCAAGCCAAGTCGGAGATGCTTTCGCCACCCTACCGCGCTTTCACCCTGGCCAGCCGCGACCGAGTCTCATTCCCGGGCTGCGCGACGGACTTCGCCGACAGCAAGGTGCGCACCTGCTCGTTCGGGGAGGGCGAAAAGACGCTGGCGCTACTCGGCGATTCCCACGCTCAAATGTGGTTTCCGGCCATCCAGGCGGCCGCTCGCGGGTATCGGATCGTGACCTTTTTCAAGAATGCCTGCCCCGCCGCTGCCGTTCCCGCCTTCAATCGACGGCTCAACAGGGTCGAGACCGAATGCGCCGAGTGGAGGGACAAGGCGATCCGGCAAATCCGCGCGCTCGCTCCGGCGGCGGTGATCGTGACCAGTGCGCAGGGTCACGCCGACGATCCCGTCCGCTGGCGCGACGGCTATCGGCGGACGTTGACCCAGCTCGCGCCGAGCCGCGTGATCCTGATCAATGTTACCCCCAGGTTCCCGTCTTCGGTCCCGGAATGCCTGGCGCGGGCCGTGCATTCGGGCACCGGCGATTGCTCGGTTTCGAGAATTGAAGCGATCAATCCCAGCGTCATCGCGGCCGAGTTCGCCGCCGCGAAGGGGTTGCCTCATGTGCGGGTCCTGGACCTGACGGACGAGCTTTGCGGGCCCGTCACCTGCGAGCCGACGCGCAACGGCCAGGTTTTGTATCGCGACACGAACCACGTCACCGAATCCTATGCGCGGCAACTCTCGCCGCACGTCGAGCGCCAACTTGAGACCGTCGTCGCGGCGCATTAGGCGGCGGTTCAGTTGGCGGGCTGCAAAGGGGCCGAATGGATCCGACCAGGCGGGAATTCGTAGCCGGCGCAGCAGCGGCCGGGCTGCTGTCGAGCGCATGCCAGGCCTCCACCGGCGACGAGCTGACGCCGGAGATGTTCGGCGCGAAAGGCGACGGCCGGACCAATGACACGGCCGCCCTCCAGGCCCTGGCCGATCAGGTCAATGCGCGCGGCGGCGGCACAGTCGTTCTTCGCGGGGTCACCTACATCGTTGGAAGCCACGACCAGAGCGCCAGATCGAAGGGCGGCCGGGGCAGCGATTTCGCCTTTCCGCCCGGCCGAATCCTGCAGTTCGCCGATTGCCGCTCGCCGGTCATTGTTCGCGGCAACGGCGCCAAGCTGCGCGCGGCGGCTGGACTGCGCTTCGGTTATTTCGATCCCGCGACCGGGCGGCCGTTCGAAGGTGGAACCGGCGCCGCCGAGCGCGGCTACCGAGCCTCGCCCTATTTCGGGATGATCGAGGCGCTGAACTGCACCGCGCTCGTGGAAATCACCGACGTCGAGCTCGACGGCAATCTCGACGCCCTCGAAATCGGCGGCCGGTGGGGCAAGGGCCGCCAGATCTCCGGCTCGGGCATCCTGCTCGCGGGAAACAGCGGCCCGGAGCGGCTGTCGCGAATCTATAGCCACCACCACCCGCTCGACGGGATGAAGATCACCGGCCCCAACGAGCGGGCCACGTCGAGCACGATCAGCGACGTCAGCTGCGAGTATAATGCGCGGCAAGGCTGCAGCCTGACCGGCGGGCGCAATTACCATTTCCTGCGCTGCCGCTTCCGGCACACCGGCAAGGGACGGATCAAGAGCCAGCCCAAGGCCGGCTTCGATATCGAGCCGGGCCGCGAGCGAATCGCCCGCAACCTCTCCTTCCGGGACTGCGAATTCGCCAACAATGACGGGTTCGGGATGGCCGCGGGCGGCGGCGATTCGTTGGGATCGACGTTCGATGCCTGCACATTCATCGGCACCACCAACTGGTCGGCCTGGCCGAACAAGCCGGGGATCCGCTTCAACAAATGCAATTTCGTCGGCGCGATCACCAGGGGCTTCGGCGACCCGGACCCCGCTCGCGCCGCGCAATTTCACGATTGCAGCTTTCGCGACGACCCGGCGCTCAGCCCTACTCGCCAGGTCTATGGCGACCCCGATTGGAACCAGTCGATTGCGGTGCTCAGGCGCAGCGCCAACGTGCTGTTCAACCGCTGCGACTTCGCCTTGACCCACCAGGGCACGCTGCCGTGGAGCAAGGCGGACGTGATCTTCGCCGATTGCCGGATGTCGCAGCGCTCCAGCGCCCAGTCGCGGCCGCTCGGCACCTATCGCGGGACCACCATCATTACCGGCAGCGCCGACCTGGCTGGATCACGCATCCTCGGCGACGTCATTTTGAACGGCGCGAAGCTGCCTCGAACCACAGCGTGACGATCTTCACCATCGGCTACGAAGGCGCGACGGTCGCGGAGTTCCTGGACGCGCTGACGCGAGCCGGCGTCGGACGCCTGATTGACGTCCGCGCTCTGCCCCTCTCCCGCCGCCCGGGCTTCTCGAAAACCGCGCTCCGGGCCGCTCTGCAGGAGGTCGGCATCGATTATGCCCACCTGCGCGCGCTCGGCACGCCGGCGGACGGCCGCGCCGCCGCCCGCGCCGGCCGGCACGACGACCTCAAGCGCATCTACGCCAGCCAGCTAGAACTTCCCGAGGCCATCGCCCAGGGCGCGATGATGCTCGAGCTGGCGGCGGAAAAACCCACGGCGCTGCTCTGCTTCGAGCGCGATCCCGCCGTCTGCCATCGCACGCTGTTGCTCGATGCCGTCGCGCCCGGTGCACCGGTCGAGCATCTGTTCGCCTAGCGGGCGAGCTCGAACTGCATAGAGACGTTGGCTCCGACGCTGACCTCGCCGGGAGCGATCGGCGTCGGCGGCGGCGGCGCACCCGGCGCCATCATGCGCGAGCCGGTCACCACGATCTGCTCGACCGGATAATGGCCACCACCCTCGCTGATCGACAGGATGCGAACGACGCGCATGCCCGCCGCCCGAGCATACAGCTCGGCGCGCTGGCGGCCGGTGGCGATCGCTTCGACCCGGGCCTCGTTTTGGGCCGCTTTTGGCTCGTCGAGCGTGAAGTTGGGGCCGTTGATCTCGTTGGCGCCGACGCTGACCAGCGCGTCGATCACCCGGCCCATCTCGCCCAGCCGGCGCAGCTGCACCTGAACGCTGTTGCGCGCTTCATAGCCGATGATCCGCGGCGGATCGGGCATTCGCCCCCGCATTTGCGCCTCCCGCTCTGGGTTGTTGTAGCGCGGCTGCAGGCTGATCGCGGAGGTCTGGATGTCCCGCTCGGCGATTCCGGCGCGGCGCAGCACGGCGATGACCGAATCCATCTGCCGGCTGTTGGCGGCCATCGCCTCGGCCGCGTTGCGGCCTTGAGTGACCACCCCGGCGCTGAAGTTCGCAAGGTCGGGAGTCCGCCGGCTTCGCCCCTCGGCGCTGAGGCTGAGCAGCGCGCTGCCGGGCCCAAGCGGGGAGATGGCGGTCGTCGGCGAGGTCTGCGCGACGGCCGGCGTCGCGGTCGCTAGCAAAACCAGGATCAGAAACGTCTTCATGTCACCCTCCAGTTGAATTTCCGGAGGCGTAACAATTATCGGTGCCGGGTCGTTGCAGCTCAGGCCGGAGGAGCGGCTTCGCCGATCAGCAATTCCTCGATGTCCCGGATCGGTCGGTCGGTCATCTCCTTGTTGAAGGTCGCGACGATCCTTCTCTCCACTTCCTTGTGGAGCTCCTTGCGAAGCACGCCCAGCGCCTTGGGCGGCGCAACCACAACCAGCGCCTCGAAATCGTTGCGCAACGCCCGTTTCTTGAGCTCCTCGGCGGCGTCCTTCACCCAGCGGTCCTCTTCCTGCTGGTGAAAGTCGGTCTCTTCCATCGTGTCGCGGCCCATCCCAACCCGCGGCGACTGCGATCCCGGAGCATCCGTCTTGATGTCGCGATCCTTGCGGTCCTGGCGCTCGTCGTGCGCTTCGGTCCGCAGGTCGATGATTTCCGCATCGCCCTGATTGCGAAGGAACAGCATTTTCTTGCCGTCGGCGACGAGAACGAGTGCTCCGTGGGGAATGGCCATCGCGATGTTTCTCCTTGAATGGTTTCAAGGAGAGCAACGCCGCCCGGCTCGGCGGCGTTCCGCTAGGCCTTGTCGCCGGACGCCAGGTCCTCTCCGACGATCGCATCGGGCAGCGGCGCAAGCTCGTCGCCGCCTTCCAGTTCGACCTCCTCGTCGCTCTCGTCGATCCGGGCGACGCTGACTACATGCTCGCCCTCGCCGACCCGGAAGATGGTCACGCCTTGCGTGTTTCGGCCCATGATCCGGATGTCGGCCATGCTGGTACGGATCATCTTGCCCTGGTTGGTGACCAGCATCAGCTGCTCGCCCTGCCTGACCGGGAAGCTCGCGACGACCTGGCCGTTGCGCTCGGAGGTGTCGATGTTGGTGATGCCCTGCCCGCCGCGGTTGGTGCGCCGATATTCATATGCCGACGAGCGCTTGCCATAACCGTTCTCGGTGATGGTGAGGATGAACTGCTCCTTGTCCGCCAGCTCCGCGAAGCGGTCGGCGGGAAGTGCGCATTCCACGTCCTCGCGCTCGCGCCACTGGGGGCACTTGAGATAGGCCTCGCGTTCCTCCTGCGAGGTTCCGACCCGGTGCAGGATCGACATCGAGATCACCTCGTCGTCGCCAAGCAGCCGGACTCCGCGAACGCCTAGCGAATCGCGCGACTGGAACTCGCGAACGTCGGTCGATTTGAAGCGGATCGCCTTGCCATTGCGGGTTGCGAGCAGCACGTCGTCGTCCTCGCTCAGCAACGAGACCCCAATCAGGCGGTCGTTCGAATTCTCTTCGTCCTCGTCGTCGCTTTCGATTTCGCCAAAGCGCATCGCCCGCTTGCCCGCGGTGCGGATGTTGGCGAAGGCGTCCATGCTGTTGCGCCGGACGGTGCCGCGCGCGGTCGCGAACATGATGTGCAGGCCGCCCCATTCGGCCTCGTCCTCGGGCAGCGCCAACACGGTAGAGATGACTTCGCCCTCCGCCAGGGGGAGCAGATTGACCATCGGCCGGCCCTTGGCTGCGGGGCCGCCCTCGGGCAGCCGCCACACTTTCATCCGGTAGACCTTGCCGGCCGAAGAGAAGAACAGCACCGGGTTGTGGGTCGAGGTGACGAACAGGTTGGTGACCGCATCCTCTTCCTTGGTCTGCATCCCCGAGCGGCCCTTGCCGCCGCGCTTCTGCTCGCGGAAGATGGAGAGCGGCGTGCGCTTGATGTAGCCGGTCATCGTCACCGTCACGACCATCTCTTCGCGCTCGATGAGATCCTCGTCCTCGATGCCGTCGACGGCCGCTGCAAGTTCGGTCACGCGCGGGGTCGAGAACTCCTTGTCGACCTCGTCGAACTCCTCGCGCATCACTTCGTACAGCCGGGCGCGGTTGCCGAGGATCTCGAGCAAGGCGCCGATGGTCCCGGCAAGTTCGCTCAGTTCGCCGCCGATCTCCTCGCGGCCAAGCGCGGTCAGGCGGTGGAGGCGAAGCTCGAGGATCGCCTTAACCTGCGCTTCGCTGAGCTGGTAGGTCTTCTTCCTGGCCTGCGGCTCGACCGCCTCGACCAGCTTTATGTACGGCGCGATCTCCTCGATCGGCCAGTTGCGCTTGAGCAAAGCCTCGCGCGCCGCCGCCGGGCTCGCCGAGCCGCGGATCAGCCGCACCACCTCGTCAAGGTTGGTGACCGCGACCACCAGGCCGAGCAAGACGTGGGCGCGCTCGCGGGCCTTGAACAATTCGAACTTGGAACGGCGGGTGATCACTTCCTCGCGGAAGCGGACGAAGCTTTCGATGATGTCGCGAAGCGTCAGAGTCTCCGGCCGCCCGCCGCGGATCGCCAGCATGTTGGCGGGGAAACTCGACTGCGCCGGCGTGTGCCGCCAAAGCTGGTTGAGCACCACCTCCGGGGTCGCGTCGCGCTTCAATTCGATGACGATGCGAACGCCAAGCCGGTTGGATTCGTCGCGGATGTCGGACACACCCTCGATGCGCTTGTCCTTGGCGGCCTCGGCGATCTTCTCGACCAGGCCGTTCTTGCCGACCTGATAGGGAATGGCGGTGAGCACGATCGACCGTCGCTCACCGCGGCCTTCCTCGACCACGTGGCGCGATCGCATCATGATGGAACCGCGGCCGGTGGTGTAGGCGCTGCGGATTCCCGACGTGCCCAGAATGAAGGGCGCGGTCGGAAAATCGGGCCCCTTGACGTGCTCCATCAACCCTTCCGACGTCACCGCCGGGTCGTCCATGTAGGCGCGGCAGGCGGCGAGCACTTCGCCAAGGTTGTGCGGCGGGATGTTGGTCGCCATGCCGACAGCAATTCCCCCCGCACCATTGACCAGTAGGTTGGGGAAGCGCGCCGGAAGCACTTGCGGCTCGCGCTCGCTGGCGTCGTAATTGGGCGTGAAGTCGACCGTGTCCTTGTCGAAATCGGCGAGCAGGAAGCTCGCGACCTTGGCCAGCCGCGCCTCGGTGTAGCGCATCGCCGCCGGTGGATCGGGATCAACCGACCCGAAATTGCCCTGGCCGTCGATCAGCGGCACACGCATCGACCAGTCCTGGGTCATCCGCGCCAGCGCGTCGTAGATCGCCTGGTCGCCGTGCGGGTGATATTTACCCATGACGTCGCCGACGATTCGGCTCGACTTGCGGTACGGCCGCCCGGCGACATAGCCGGCTTCCTGGCAGGCGTAGAGGATCCGCCGGTGCACCGGCTTCAATCCGTCGCGAACGTCGGGCAGAGCGCGGCTCACGATCACGCTCATCGCGTAATCGAGGTAGCTGGTCTTCATCTCCTCGACGATCGAGATCGGGGCGATGTCGCTTTCAGCGGGGCCAGCTGTATCGCCGGGCGGTTGGGTGGCCAAAAGCCTGTCCTATCTGAGTAAACTGAGCACGTGGGGAGAGAGCGCAAGACCGCGCCGCCCCGGATTGCAAATCCTAGCCCAGAGCGCACCCGAGCACCACCCCGCGCGCATACGCGCGCGAGGCGATTTGTTCGCAAGGACACAGGTCCGTTGCTGATTTACTTTCTGTGGCGACTGTGCCGTTTCGGGATAGTTAATCCTAGGCGCCTTCCGCAATCCCGCGGGCGCGATACAGCAATCAAGATTTTCCGTTGAGGCGCATAGGCTTGTCTAGTGCGGTACGATGATCGGCTGACGACGGTGCTGGCGCAGCCGGCCGACCGGCCGCACGACCGCGCGGTGCGCTGGCGGCAGCTGGTCGAGCTTCTCGCGCGCGGCGGCGAGGCCGGTAATCCCGCATTGTTCAAGCAGGCGATCGCCACCGTCGAGCGCGATTCGGAGCTGGTCGACGAGCAGGTGCGGATGGCGGCGGCCCGCGCCATCGCCCCGCTCCCCGCCCCGCCCGAGCTGGTCCGGGCATTCGCCGCCGACCGGCTGAGCGTCGCCGCGCCGGTGCTTGCCGCAGCCCGGTTGACGGCGTCGGACTGGGCGCAGGTCGTCGCCGGCGCCAGCCCCGAATGCCAGCGGTTCATCGCTTCGCTTCGCCCCGATCTGCCGGGAGACGCCCCGGCTCCGGC
>JACCSV010000115.1 GCA_013812805.1 Sphingomonas sp.
CGATCGACTTATGGCAAGGATTGGCCGGCATATTTTCGCACATGTCCAGCGTCCGCCGCCGGGAATTCTATCTCGTCCTCGCGCTGATGCTGGGCAACGCGCTTGCCGAACTGGGAACGATCGGGGCGGTCCTGCCGCTGCTGTCGCTCCTTTCCGATCCAGGCGGGCTTGGGGATCACGGCTGGGCAGTAGCCGCGTTCGATGCAGTCGGAGCGCAAAGCCTGCGCGAGCGTCTGATTTTTGCAACCGCCGCATTCTGCGCTTTTGCGATTCTCGCCGGCATGGTCAGGCTGGAGCTGGTCCGCAAAACCCAGGACTTCAGCTTTCGCCTGTCGCACGAGCTGATGCTGGAAGTTCACCGGCGGTTCCTGTTGCAGCCGTACAGCTTCCACATCCAGCGCACTACTTCGACCCTGATATCCGCGGTCGACAAGATCGAACTGCTGGTGTTCGCCGTCCTGCTGCCGGTGATGCAGGCAACCACCGCCGCCTTCATCGCTACCGCGATCATGGCCGCGCTGATCTACATCGACCCGTTCACGGCGCTGGTCGCGGCCGCAATCTTCTCCTGCATCTATATCCTGGTTTCTGCTGTTGCCGAAGGTCGTCTGGCGAGGAATTCGGGGGTCATCTCCCGGGGTTTCGACGAGCGGCTGAAAATCCTCCAGGAGAGTCTCGGCGGGATCCGCGACGTGATCATCGACCAGAGCCATGCGATGTACCTGCGGCTGTTCGACGCCGAGAATGGCAGGCTCAACGAGGCTCGGGCCAACACCACCTTCATCGCTTCGGCGCCCCGCTTCGTCATCGAAGCGCTGGGCATGATCATCATCGCCGGGCTCGCACTTGCCACCGCGCAGCGTGAGGGCGGCTTTGCCGGCGCGGTCCCGATCCTCGGCGCAATCGCGCTTGGAGCGCAGCGGCTGCTGCCGCTGGTCCAGCAAGTCTACAGCAGCTGGTCGACGGTCGCCGGGAATTTCTCGGTGATCGGTCAGACCCTGGAACTGCTCCAACTCCCGCTGCGGGATAGCAGCGCTCCAGAACCGGCGGAGGCAATGCCGCTGTCCGACAGGATCAGCGTCGATCGGGTAAGCTTCGGTTACCCGACCCGGCGCGCCCTCGCCCTCGAGGACGTCAGTTTCGAGATTCCTGTCAGGTCGGCGGTCGCGCTGATCGGTGAAACCGGCAGTGGCAAGAGCACGCTCGCCGACCTGCTGATGGGGCTGCTCGACCCGAGCGCCGGGCAAATCCTGGTCGATGGCCTGCCGCTGACGCCCGAACGCCGTCGCCAATGGCAGCGCAGCATCGCTCACGTCCCGCAGTCGATCTTCCTCGCCGACGCGAGCATCATGCGCAACATCGCGCTCGGCAAGGGTGACTCCGCGATCGACGAAGAGGGCGTGGTCGATGCGGCCCGCAAGGCGCAGCTTCACGAGTTCGTAGCGACCCTTCCCGAGGGCTATGCAACCACAGTCGGCGACAGAGGGATTCGGTTGTCCGGGGGCCAGCGCCAGCGACTGGGAATAGCCCGCGCGATCTACAAGCGTTCGCCGGTGCTCGTGCTCGACGAGGCGACCAGCGCTCTCGACGAGCGTACCGAAGGCGCCGTGATGGAGGCCCTGGTCGGGCTTGGCGGCGACGGCCCGACGGTCATCACCATCGCCCATCGCCTGTCGACCATTGCACGGTGCGACATCGTCGTTCGCCTGCACGGCGGGCGTGTCGTCGACATCGGCAGCTATGCCGACGTCGTCCAAGCGCCGGCCGCGGGATCAGACCGGGCCAGCGGCTTCAGCTGAGTTTTCGGTATCGGCAGCCCTCGGCGAGGGCCTATAAATCCGCGGCATCTTGCGTGCCGTGATCAGCAGCACTGTCGGCAAAAGCATCGTCACCAGCAGATCGTTCACGCCCTCTCCGAATTGCATGGCGGGGCGCGGCCACTGCTCGATCCACAAGTCCATGAATTCGTTGACGCTCGCAATGGCCAGGACGACGAGCCAAGGCGAAGCGCTGGACACCGGCTTGCGCAGCAGCCCCGCAGCCAGCAGCTGGATCAGTATGCCTGCCACCACGTGAAGAGACTCGGTGCTCACCGCCACGGATTCTTCGAGAAAAACCTTGGCCTCGGTCCACGAGGAAAAAGCCGCTTCAACCCGGCTTCCGAAGCTCTCGAAACGCATCGGCGCTTCCTGCCTTTTAACCGAGGGTCACATGCTTGGTCGGGCGAGCCTGGGGATCGTCTCCACTCTGCCGTTCCCGTCGCGGCTGGGACATCAAGCCCAGGCACATCGCGAATATTGCCGACATCGCGGCGGTTCGAAGCGGATAATCGACGATGCTGTGCGCCAGAACTGCGGCAGTGGCGATGGTCGCTGCCCGGGCATAGTGGGTGCTCAGCGGCGAGCGCCAGACCGCGACCACCTGCACGACCCACCAAATGAGGAACAGCAGGAGCAGGAAAATACCCGCTATCCCGAGCTCGAGCACGATCTGAAGATAGTCGTTGTGCGCGTGGTTGACGTAGGTTTGCCGAACCTGCGCCGGCGCCTCTGTCAGGGGATAGACCGAATCGAAAGAGCCTAGGCCGCTGCCAAAGGGAAACGTCTGCCGGATGAGTTCAACGGTCGACTCCCAAATACCGGCGCGGGACTCGATGGACGCAATATTTCCTGCGGCGGCGTCCGCCGCAATTGGGCTGCCGCTCAGGACTATCACACTCCCGACCAGGGCCAGGGTGCCGGTCACCAGCGCCAGCCGGCGGATGTTCAAGGTTGCCGGCAACAGCAGCGTCGAGAACAGCAGGACGGGTATCGCCAGGCCGGCCGCGGCCAAGGAGCGATTGAGCGCCACTCCGGTAGCGATCACCGCCAGCGCGGCGCCACCGATGGCGATCAGTCCGCCCCGCGGCGAGCGCTTCCCGGCTCGCGAGGCGAATGACGCAAACACGGCCATCGCGAACGGGATGCTGACCAGCAGCATCGACCCCATGTGATTGCTGTTGGCAAAGAAACCGACGGCGCGATTGTTCGACAAAGGATAGAGATACCAGGGCGAGCGGGTGGGCCCGCCGCCGGCCACCTGCAATGCGCCGAGCAGCACGGCCGCGACGGTGGCAAGGAGCAATGCCGCGGCCAGCCAGCTTTCCCGCTGCCGGATACGAAGAATGCCCACCAGGACAGCCAGCGCCGGAAGAAGGACGAGGATCGTCGAAACCGTCTCGTACGGCGTCAACGACAGCGGCAGGTTCGGCAGCGAATAGCCAAGTGCTCGATAGCCAGTCGCCACAGGCTCGCGGCCGGGCAGTGCGGTCCACACCTCCGTCGGCAGCGGAATGAGCTGCAGCGCGATGACCACGGCGGTGAGTGCCAGGAGTATCAGCAACTGCCGGGACGCGCTGGTCAGCTCGTCCGAGCGTCGCGAAAGCAGCGCCCACGCCAGAAGTCCGAGCGCTGCCAGTTGCAGCGCCATGTTCAGCCAGATGCCCTGGGCGCTGCCACCCAGCACGATGCACGCGATGAAGAAGACCGGCACCAGCCAGCGGCGCGGGCTTTCCAGCTTCACGCGCCGACCCTCGAGAGTCGCAATTGCGAAATGGTGGCGTCGCTCGATTTGGGCATGTCGGCAGCCGCTCCGACCAGCTCGATCCGCTGCGCGGCGCAGCCATTCGAGGGCACCTGGAATTGCCCGCCGGCCCTGCCTCCCGCCGCACTGGTCAGCGCCAAGTCGAGCACGAGCGGTCCCGAAGGCAGACACGCAACGCGCCAACGCAGCTGACCGTCGCCGCCGACATCGCCCGCCACTGCAAAGGCGATCTCGTAGCGACCGGTCGGCAATAGCATGACCTGGCTCGCCAGGGTCGTTGCCGCGCGCCCGTAGTGGAGGACCCGAAGACCGGCGTTCGAAGGCTCGGCCAATCCTCCGCCCGATTTCGCCAGTGTCCAGTTGAACGGCGGCGGTTCCGGAGTCGGCGCGAAATCGGGGCGGAACAGCCCGGTCGGTCGGCCCTGCGCGCCGGTGAAGCGCGCCCAAACCTGGTACGCCTTTTCATACCTTCCGGCCTCGACCAGGCTTTTCAACAGCCTTGCACGCCAGGTGCCGGGGGCGGAGATCGAGGCGGGCCGAGCGACTGCGAGCACGAGGTCGGCGTTGGCCGCGTCGGACGCCAGGGTCGTAAGCAGCAGCTGCTCGAGGTCGGGGCTTTCGCGGAACAATTCCCGCAGTTTCGGGATCGCTCCGGGCGTGCGCGCATAAGCGGCAAGGCCGGGCACGAGCTGGACTGCCGACCCTGGCAACAGCCTGCTCAACACCGTCAGCTCCCTGAGGCCCTCAACGATGGCCCCGGTTCGAATGTAATGATCGGCGAGCAGATAGCGCGCAGCGGCCGATCGCGGATCGCGCCGCCTCGCCTCCAGCAGCAATTGTGCGCCGCGCTCGGACTCGCCGCGTTTTGCGGCGAGCGCCGCTTCCACCAGGAACGGCTCGGGCTGCAATGGCGCCCTTGCCGCAAGCCGGCGCATCTTTTGCATCGTTTGCGTCGCTGGAAGCTCGCCGCGCGCCGCCGCTTGACCGATCTGCGCCATCCCGGTGGAGCGCAGCGTCGCTGGATGGTTGGGCCAAATCCGTTCCGAGAAGCGCGCCATGCCGTTGGCCTCGGAGCGAACCACGGCGTTGGCGATCGACCCGGCCGCGGCCAGGAGCGCCAACAATCCAACCAGGAGGCCGCCGACCCGCACGCGCTTACACCAAGGCTCTAGGCATCCGACTCATCGGGGATCAGGAAGATCTCGGTGCGGCTCTTGTCGCCGAGCTTCCCGTACTTGTGGCCGTACCCATAGCCGTACCCGTAGCCATAGCCGTAGCCGGCGGCCTGCTCGGCAGCCTTGGTCAGGGTCGCGCCGACGATATGGGCGCCGGCTGCCCGAAGCGAGCGGATCGTCTCCATTGCAGCGCCGGTGCGGGTCTTGCCGCTTTCGATCACCAGCATCACGTCCTTGATCATCGCGGCAAGCAGCGCTGCGTCGGCCAGGCCCAGGGTTGGCGGCGCATCGACGATGACCGTGTCGAACTGGGCGCTCGCCTGGCGAAGGATTTCCCGGAACCGGCCGGTGGACAGCAGATCGGCCGGGTTCGGCGGGATCGGCCCGCTCGGAAGCAGCCACAGGTTGCTGTATTGGGTCGCGGTGAGGTGGCCGGCGATGACCTCGTCGTTGGTCAGCAATTTGGTCAGCCCGTGCTCGGGCGATGGTCCCTTGAAGGCCGGCTTGCGCAAGTCGCTGTCGATCAGCAGCACGGAGCTGCCGCGGCGGGCGAAATTCTGCGCAATCGCCAGCGCCGACGACGACTTGCCCTCCGACGGCCGGGCACTGGTCAGGAGCAAAGTCTTGGGCATTCCGCGCTCGGTGCTGAAGCCGAGCGAAGTGACGACCGTCGAATAGGCTTCCGACACCGCCGAGGTCGGATCTCTGAGGTCTTCGAGGTAACCATCCTTGCCGGCGCGCTTCGGAATCACTCCGAGGCAGGCCAGCCCGAGCTTTTTCCGGACGTCGTCTCGGCTATCGATCGTATCGTTCAATATCTCGAGGCCAACCGCCGCTGCCAGCCCCGCCGCAAGCCCGAGGATGGCGCCGAGGAGCAGGTTCATCATCAGGTTCGGCTTGAACGGTTGCGACGGGAGATCGGCGCGATCGACGACCGATACCGGCGCCGTGCCGATACCGCCCGCGACACCGATTTCCTTGTAGCGCTGCAGAAGCGCGTCGTAGAGCGCCCGGTTGGTGTCCACATCGCGCTGCAGGATCGTATACTGGATGCTTC
>JACCSV010000119.1 GCA_013812805.1 Sphingomonas sp.
GACAATCTGCAGCTGCCCTACTGGCTGATGAACTTCGAAGAGCATTGCGAAGTGCTGCTGACGACTCAGGGCGGCGACCGCCAGCGCGACGCCGACATCCTCGCCAAATGCCTGCTCGCCGCCCGCACCAAGGGCAAGGACATGAGCCAGTACGGCAAGGTCACGGTGGATTCGCCGATTCCCTATCTGCTGACCGACCTCAACGCGATCCTCGTCAACGAGATGGGCAAGCTCGACCGCGCCGGCGACACTTTGCCGTTCCAGCGCCTCAAGACCAAGCTGGACGAATTGAAGGTCGACCCCCGCTACAGCTTCATGTTCTCCGGCATGCTGGTGTCGGATTCGATGGCCAGCTTCGTCGCCCGCCTGTTCCGCCTCCCCGCCAACGGCCGGCCGATCTCGATCGTCGACGTCTCCGGCGTCCCGTCCGAAATCACCTCCGTCGTCGTGTCGGTCTTGGCGCGGATGGTGTTCGATTATGCGATCTGGTCGCGCACCGAAGCCCAGCGGCCGATCCTGCTGGTTTGCGAGGAAGCCCACCGCTACGTCCCCAAGGACGAGAACGCCGGCGGCCAGGCGGTTCGCAAGATCCTCGAGCGGATCGCCAAGGAAGGCCGCAAGTACGGAGTCAGCCTCGGCCTGATCACGCAGCGCCCGTCCGACTTGGCCGAAGGCGTACTGTCGCAGTGCGGCACGATCATCTCGATGCGACTCAACAACGACCGCGACCAGGCGTGCGTGCGGGCGGCTATGCCGGAGGGCGCGCGCGGCTTCCTCGACGCGATCCCGGCGCTTCGCAACCGCGAATGCATCGTCTGCGGCGAAGGCGTGTCGATCCCGATCCGGGTGCGCTTCGACGACCTCGAGCCCGAAAAGCGCCCCGCCTCCTCCGACCCGAGCTTCGCCGCCTTGTGGCGCGAAACCGGCGGCGAGGAAGGCATCATCCAGCGCACGATCAAGCGCTGGCGCGGCCACGGCCGGTAGCAGCTTCGGGCCACGGGCCCACCGTCTCGCCTCCACCACTTTGAGTCGTGCTCAACGGACGCAAAACCTCTCAGCATCCGTTCAGATGCCATTTGGCACAGCTGAATTCGGCAGCTAGGGAACCCGCCGTCCGCCGGCAATTCGCCGGGCGGCCGACGGAACAGCCGCCACGGCGGACTGTTCAGTCGTCGGTACTCAAAAGAGAAGTGAGACGATTGCTAAACGGATCCGGTAACGACGACGGTGAACTGTGCTATGCCGGAACAACCGTAGAGGCTCCTCGGATTGAACCGGCCGGGCGCAGCGGTCCCGACCCCATGCATCTCGTGCGTGCGCTCGCTCCCTATCGTAATCCGCGACTTTCGCGCAGCTGGACCGAGCTGGGCATCACGCTTGTTCCGTTCCTGGCGATATCGGGCGTCATGCTCGCCGCCGTCGAACAAGGATATTGGCTGGCGCTACTGCTGGTGCCCTTGGCTGCCGGCCTGCTGCTCCGGCTGTTCCTGATCCAGCACGATTGCGGGCATGGATCGTTTTTCCCGAGCCGGGCGGTCAATGACTGGGTCGGCCGCTGCCTCGGCGTCCTGACGCTGACACCCTATGCCTGCTGGAGGCGCTCACACGCGCTGCATCACTCGAGCACCGGCAACCTCGACGCCCGCGGGTTTGGCGACATCGACACGCTGACCGTCCGCGAATATCGCGCCAGGTCGCGCTGGAGCCAGGCTCGCTATCGCCTCTATCGCCATCCGCTGGTGATGTTCGGCGTCGGCCCGGCCTATTTGTTCCTGCTCCGTCACCGCCTTCCGATCGGACTAAAAGGCCGCGAATATTGGGTCAGTGCGCTCGGCAGCAATGCCGTGACGGCACTGCTCCTGGTCGCGCTTGCAAGCATCTTCGGCCTCAAGGCACTGTTGCTGGTGCAGCTTCCCGTTTTGTTGCTCGCCGCGTCCGCCGGAGTCTGGCTGTTCTATGTCCAGCACCAGTTCGAGGAGGCCCATTGGGACGAGGATCACAATTGGTCGTTCCACCAGGCGGCGTTGCATGGCAGCTCCCACCTCGATCTTCCCACGGTGCTGCGCTGGTTCACTGCCAATATCGGAGTCCACCACGTCCACCACCTGGCCAGCCGGATTCCGTATTACCGTCTGCCGGAAGTATTGCGCGATCGTCCCGACCTGGTCGCGGTCAACCGGCTGACCATCGCCGATACCTTCAAGACGTTCCGCCTGGCGCTGTGGGACGAAGAGCAGCGGCGCCTGGTTCGGTTCTGACCGCTGCTGCTCAGGCGGACTGCTTCTGTCCGATCGCGAGCAACTCCTTGAGCCTCGACTTGAACGCCTTGAGCTCATTGCCGCTGATCGCCGCTTTGGACTGAAGCTTGACTCCGAGCGGGTCGACGGCGCGCCCATTGATTCGGACTTCGAAGTGCAGGTGCGGCCCGGTGGAGATGCCGGTCGAACCGACATAACCGATCACCTGGCCTTGGCGCACTGGCTGTCCGGGCTCGGCGGCGATCGAGCTCATGTGCGAGTAAGTGGTGACGACCCCGCCGTCGTGGCGGACCTGGACCTGGCGGCCGTAGCCGCCCGCCCAGCCGGCTCCGACCACCTGCCCCTCCGCCGCGGCGACGATCGGGCTTCCATAGCGGCCGCGGAAATCGACGCCCGAATGCATCCGCGCGAAGCGCAGGATCGGGTGGTGCCGCATTCCGAAGCCCGACGTCATCCGCCCCGGGACCGGCGCCATCAACCCGTCCGAGCGGCGGTCGCCGGCATCGGCGGCGAACCAGTCGGTGCGGCCCGACGCGGTCCATTTCAGCAACTGTACGTCGTCGCCCTGGAACCGATGAAGGCCGGCCAAGACCACCCGCGGTTGCTCACCTTTCGCAACCACCAGGTCGAAGCGGTCGAAGGGCGCGACGTCGGCGCCGACGTCGATTCGGCTGGCCAGCGCGCCAAGATATTCGGCGGCGAGCCTGGGGGTCACGCCGGCGTCACGAAGCGACCAGTACAGCCCGCCACTGACTTCGCCCTGGACCCGGATGGCGGTGTCGGTCGTCACGATCACCGGCTTGGCCGGCTCGCCGGGGTTCTCTCGAGGCAGCACCAACAGCGGGCTCGGCTCGGCCGCGGCGGGAGCGGCAGAAAGCATCGGATTCAGATGATATTGCCCGGTCGGCCGGGCGATGCTCGAGTCGCCCGCGGCGAGCAGGTCGAACCCAGGCGCCAGCGCCAGCGCGCTTGCGCACAGCAAGGCGAGCGTCGCCACCCCGCGCCACCAGCGCGGCCCGATCGGCTCGGCCGCAAGGTCGACCACCAGGCTCAAGCCCGGCACGCCGTTGACCAGGAGCGGTGTCCGTACAAATTCGATCAAGTTTTAGCTCCCCTGCCGCAGTCATCGCTCAGCACGGTTAACAGCCGTTTAAATTCGGCTTCTTTTCGCGTCCGCCACCTTGCGCTTGGCTGCAGTGCTGCCACATTCCAGTGATGGCGCAGCGGTCAGACGCTCCGGTCCGGGCGATCCTCGGCCCCACCAACACCGGCAAGACCTATCTCGCCATCGAGCGCATGTGCGCCCATTCCTCCGGAGTCATCGGCTTCCCGCTGCGGCTGCTCGCCCGCGAGGTCTACGACCGGGTGGTCGCGATCAAGGGCGCGGGCCAGGTGGCGCTGCTGACCGGCGAGGAGCGGATCGTCCCACCACAGGCGCGCTACGTGCTGTGCACCGCCGAAAGCATGCCGGTGCCCGATCCCAAGCAGGAGCGTCGCGGCGATCTTCCCGCCGACTTCTCCTTTGCCGCGATCGACGAGGCGCAGCTCGGAATCGATCCCGAGCGCGGCCACGTCTTCACCGACCGGATGCTTCGCGCCCGCGGCCGTGACGAGACGCTGATCCTCGGCTCCGACACGCTGCGGCCGATGATCCGCGAGCTCCTTCCCGACGCCGAGATCGTCAGCCGCCCGCGCTTCTCGACGCTTCGCTACGCCGGCGGCACCAAGCTGTCCCGGCTGCCGTCGCGCTCGGCCGTCGTCGCCTTCACCGCCGAGCAGGTCTACGCGCTGGCCGAAATGCTTCGCCGCTTCCGCGGCGGCGCCGCGGTGGTGATGGGCGCTTTGTCGCCCGCCACCCGCAACGCCCAGGTGGCGATGTTCCAGCGCGGCGAGGTCGATTACCTCGTCGCCACCGACGCCATCGGCATGGGCCTCAACATGGACGTCACCCATGTCGCCTTCGCCGGCCTTGGCAAGTTCGACGGGCGCCGCGACCGCCGGCTGACGATTGCCGAAATGGCCCAGATCGCCGGCCGCGCCGGCCGCCACCAGCGCGACGGCAGCTTCGGCACGCTGGGCCTCAGCGGCGACGACAGCGCCGCCTTCAGCGACGAGGAGATCAGCGCGATTGAGGAGCATCGCTTCCGCCCGCTCGACCACCTCTACTGGCGCAACCCGGAGCTCGATTTCACCGACGTCCGGGGGCTGATCGCCAGCCTCGAGCGGCCGAGCGACGACCCGCTGCTGCGCTCGGCGCCGGTCGCGATCGACCTCTCCGTGCTCAAGCTGATTGCCGAGGATCCCGCCATCGTCGTCAAGCGCGGGATCATGGCCCGGCGATTGTGGGCGGCGTGCGGGCTGCCCGACTTCCGCAAGGTCGGGCCGATGCACCACGCGCGGATGGTGCGGCGCATCTTCAGCTACATCGGCGAAGGCGGCCACATCCCCCACGAATGGTTCGCCGCCGAAGTCGCCCGCCTCGACAATGTCAGCGGCGACATCGAAGCGCTCGCCGACCGCCTCGCCGGGGTGCGCAGCTGGGCCTATATCGCCCATCGCTCCGACTGGCTCGCGGAACCGGCCAAGTGGGCCGAGCGCACCCGCGACGTCGAAGCGCGGCTGTCCGACGCGCTTCACGAGCGCCTCACCCAGCGCTTCGTCGACCGCCGCACCGCGGTGCTGGTCCGCGACATCGGCGCCCGCGGTGCCGACGCGCTGCCGGTAACGGTCGCCGCCGATGGCGAGGTCAGCGTCGGTCCGGAGCCGATCGGTCACCTCTCCGGCTTTGATTTCCGGGTCGATCCCAACGCCCGCCTCGCCGATAAGCGGCTGCTGCTTGCCGCCGCCGAGCGACGCCTCGGCGACGAGCTGGAACGCCGCGCCAGCGCATTGCTCGACGCGCCCGACGATGCCTTCCGCCTGCTTCCCGACGACAGCCACGGAATCGCCATCGGCTGGGAGGGCCACGTGCTCGCCCGCCTTGCACCCGGGCGCTCGCTGCTTGAGCCGGCGCTCCGCACCGCCCGCGCGCTCGACCGGCTGTCGGCGCAAAGCCGCGCCGCGCTTCGGACCCGGCTCGAAGCCTGGCTCGAGCGCGCCGTCGCTCAGCATCTTGCGGCGCTGAAGTGCCTGTCGCTGGCCGCCGGCGATCCTGCCGCATCGCCCGGGGTCCGCGCGCTTGGAGCGATGCTCAGCGACGCGGGCGGCACCCTGCCGAGGCGCGCCGTGGTCACCGCCATCGGCGCCCTGCAGCAGCCCGACCGCCAGGCGCTGCACCGCCTCCGGGTCCGTTTGGGGCCGCTCGATGTCTATCTGCCGCCGCTGCTCAAGCCCGGCGCGCAGCAGTGGCGCGCGGCT
>JACCSV010000122.1 GCA_013812805.1 Sphingomonas sp.
GGTGACGGGGCCGAAACCGGGCTCGCCGAGCAGGCTGCCAACCTGGTCCAGGCGCAGCCGCGAGTCGGGGAAGTGGCTGGCGAGCAGGGCCAGGCTGCCGCCCATCAAGCGGCCGCCGGCGAGCTGAATGGCGAGGCCTGCCGCGCCGCCTGCAAGCGCTGCCGAAGCGACGCCGCGGCGGACCGATTGCCCGGCGCCAGGGCGACTTGCAAGCCAGGCGGCGAGGCCGACCGCAGCGCCGAGCACAGCGCCCTCGGCGCCGCCGGTAATGTCACCCGGCCCCTCGCCGACCAGCAGGTTGAAGGTATCGAGGCCGAGCAGCTTGACGAACGAGCCGACGACGAGGCCGCCGAGCGCTCCGCCGGCAATGCTCCACTGCCACCGATGGGTGGGCGCAAACTGGGCCGCGGCAATCCCGAAGCTGACTCCCGCAGCGCCGATCACGGCGACGACGATGCTGAGGCAGACGACGACGAGGAGCACCGACAGCGCGCCGACCCCGGGCCCGAGCGGCTGGGAGGCGCCGGCAAGGCCGTAGAACAGTCCGCCAAGCAGGCCGGCAAGCCCGCCGCCAAGGGTGCCCGCACCGCCAAGGTTTAACACCGCACGGTAAACGCCATCCGGCGACGGGGCCGCTTGGGCGGTGTCGGCGCCGACG
Organism: Sphingomonas sp.; assembly: GCA_013812805.1. GTDB lineage: Bacteria > Pseudomonadota > Alphaproteobacteria > Sphingomonadales > Sphingomonadaceae > Sphingomicrobium. Next base: position 659 of record JACCSV010000122.1, read on the forward strand.
GTTTCCACCGGCGCGATGAAACGGTAGCCGTGCTTGGGAACGGTCTCGATGAAAGCGGGCCTGGAAGCGTCGTCGCCGAGCTGGCGGCGAAGCGTCTTGATGCACTGGGTCAGCGCTTCGTCGGTGACCGGGACGCCGCGCCAGACCTCCGCCAGGAACCGGTCCTTGGAGATCAGCCTGCCTTGCTCGCGCACCATCAGCGCCAAAGCGTCGAGGTAGCGGGCATTCAGCTCCACCGGGGCGTCGTCGCGCCGCAATTGCCGGTCGGCCGGGTCGAGGACGAAGCGGTCGAAGCGGAAACGGGTGGTCATCTTTCCCAGCATGGATGGCGGCCGGGGCAATGGCAAATGAAGCGGCATGCCGGGTCCGGCAGCTTGACTTGAGCGACTGTTTCGGGTTGAGGGACAGGCGTCCGGCGGGCCTTTTCCAGGTCCGCTGTTTTTCTTGGGTAAGGCGGTCCCCACAAGCATCGCCTGGCCGGGGATACCTCATACGGTCCCCTGACGAACGGAGACAAGACATGCGCCATCGCGTTGGCCATCGTAAGCTGCAGCGTACTTCCAGCCACCGGTCAGCCCTGTTCCGCAACATGGCGGCGGCGCTGATCAAGCACGAGCAGATCACCACCACCACCGCCAAGGCCAAGGAGCTTCGCCCCTACGTCGAGAAACTGGTGACGCTGGCCAAGCGCGGCGGCCTGTCCAACCGCCGCCTCGCCCAGTCGCGGCTGATGGACGACGCCCAGCTGGTCAAATTGTTCGACGTCATCGCCCCGCGCTACTCAGGCCGCAGCGGCGGCTACATCAGGATCATCAAGGCGGGCATCCGCGCCTCCGATGCGGCGGCGATCGCGATCATCGAGTTCGTCGATCGCGACGTCGAGGCCAAGGGCCAGGACTCGGGCCCGGTAATGGCGGATGCGGAATTCGAAGGCGAGTAAGCCGGCCCGCCGTCCACGCGGCGGTGAACAGCAGATAAACGCGCGACGGGCCGTTGCTGAACGGCGGCAGACTGACACGTTCAGTCTGCCGGCAGTCGGAATCGGCTAAACCTTCTGCAAGCTCTGTTCGTTTTGTTCGACGAAGAGAGCGAGTTTGCAAGGAGACCAGGCCATGAAGGCTGTTTCGAAGATCCTGACCGGCGCCGCGGGTATCGCTGCGCTCGTCGGCATGGCGGCCCCGGCCGCCGCGCAATATTATCCAGGCACTGGCGGAAACATCATCGGCCAGGTGCTCAACACCATCCTCAACCCATATGGGCAGCAGCAGCGCTATGGGTACGGCCAGCAGTACGGTCAGGGGATGAACCAGCAGGTCGCTGTCAGCCAGTGCAGCGCCGCGGTCCAGAGCCGCCTCGCCCAGCAATATAGCGCCGGCTACGGGTACAGCCCCTACGGCGGCGGCTACAATCCGTACGCGGCCAATAC
>JACCSV010000158.1 GCA_013812805.1 Sphingomonas sp.
AAGCTTTGCCTGTTCGTCGAGGACATGCGCCGCGGCGAGGTCGAATGTTTGCCACCCAGCATCAACTCCAGCGATGCGAAGTTCGTGGTCGAGGGTGACGCCGTCCGCTACGCGCTCGGCGCGCTGAAGAACGTCGGCGAAAAAGCGATGGAAACGCTGGTCGCGGACCGAGGGGAGCGCGGGGCATTCAAAAGCCTCGACGACTTTGCCGAGCGCGTCGATGCGCGGCTGCTCAACCGCCGTCAGATCGAGAGCCTCGCGGCCGGCGGAGCGTTCGACGGGCTGGTGGCGAACCGGGCGGCGGTCTTCGCTGCCGCCGAGATCATCCTCGCGCATGCCGCAAGTGCCGCCGATCAGCGCGAGACGGGGCAGGGCGGGCTGTTCGGGTCCGGCGGGGGCTCGGGCGTCCCGCCGATCCGCTTGCCGAATGCGGAATGGACGCTGGCCCAGCGGATGGCCGCCGAGCGCGAGTCTTACGGATTCTATTTTTCCGCCCACCCAGTCGACAGCCACGCGCATCTGCTTGCCGCGCACAAGGTGCGGCGGTTCGGCGAGCTTGCGTCGCTACCGATGAGCGCGGACGAAAGCCGAACGACGACAATGATGGCGGCGTTGGCCGAAACCACCAACTGGCGGACTTCGGCCAAGGGCCGACGCTACCTGATGGCGACGCTCAGCGATGCTTCGGGTCAGTTCGTCGCCACCGCGTTCGACGACGAGCCGATCGCGGCGCTCGAGCTTGCCGCCACGAACGGCACCTGCGGGCTGATGACCGTCGAGCTCGATCGAAGGCCGGGCGACGAAGTGCCGCGGGTCGCGGTCAAACGCTTCCAGCCGCTTGAAGCACTGGCCAGGCGAACGCGGCTGCAAATGACGGTTAGCGTGCCCTCTGCCGACGTGGCCGCAGCCCTGGCGGCGGAGCTTCAACGAAGCCGTGGCGGCACCGGTATGGTGCGTCTGATCGTGCCCATGCAAAGCGGCCGGGAGGCGATCATCCTCGCCGGCCGCGATTTCGTCCTCGATGCCGAGCTTGCTCAGCGCATCGAGCGGATTAGTGGCGAAGCCAGCGTCGACCTTTCGGTCCAGGAACCGCCGAAGCTCTCGCTAGTCGGCTAGGCTTGCCAGAAGCCGTCCTTGTTGACGAGCGAAGTGATCTTGGCGTTCTGCGCCTCGCTCAATGACTGCTTGAAGTGCGGGAAGACCTGCTCTTCCTCCATTTTCACATGCTGGACGACGAGCGTGCGGAACTCCCGGACCTTGTCCAGCCAGGCCACGTGGCTCGGGCCCATCTGGCCCAGCTCGTAGAGAAAGGTCTTAATGTAGCCGTGCTCCTCGGTGAGGTGGTCGGCGTCGACGGTCTCATTGGCTTCACGAAGCGCCGGGTAGATCACCATTTCCTCTTCATGCGCATGCTTGTCGAGCGCGTGGGTGAGTTGCATCAGCAGCATTCCGCGCTTCCAGGTCTGGGTGGAATCGGTCGCCAGCATCTTGTCGAAGATAGCGACGGTCATGTCGTGCTCGGTGGCGAGCACTTCGTCCCAGTCACCCGAGACGCCCGACACCGCTTGGGTGACGAACTTGCGGCCGAAATTTGCGGCCAGGCCAAGCGCTGCTCCGGCGACGGCGACGCCGATTAGCACCGGTGCATTGTCCGACCAGGAGAAGGCGCTCCGGTCGCGGGTGTCGCTGCCAGTGCGGCCCGACCGGTTGGAATTGCTGATCTGGTTACGCGTTGCCATCGATTTTCTCCGTTGAATGAGGTCGCGAATCAACGGGGTCACCGGGCCATCGTTCCTGTTGCGAATCGTTCGCTGCGACGAGCGGTGCGTCAGCTGCTGCCCGCTGGGGGATCGGCAGGTGGCTCGGGCTCGGGCTCGGGTACAGGGGCGGGTGCGGGCTGAGGTGATTCATCCGGCGCGGTCTCGAGCGGGGCTTCCTGTGGAATTTCGGCGCTTGGCTCGGGTTCCACCGCGACCGGCTCCTCGACGGGCGGGAGCGGCCTCGGAGTCTCATATTCCGCGCCGGGGACTGGCCGCGTCCTGGTGGTCGTTACGGGCGGAGTCCGGTCGGCGGGCGCGGTGGTGCCGGCATAGACGCAGGCGTCGAGGCCGTCGCGGGCGACGACCCCGATACGGGCCGCGAGCGTATTGCCGTAGCGGCGCGTAAACCCCTTGGGAGCGATTGCTCCGCGGGACTTGGGCAATGGCAGGACCGCCGCGATCCGTGCCGCTTCGGTGCGCGTCATCGCGCTCGCGTCGCGGCCGAAATAGCGCTTCGAGCCGGCATTGACTCCATAAGTGCCGATGCCGGTCTCGGCGAGGTTGAGATAGACCTCCATGATCCGCTGCTTGGACCACATCTGCTCCATGAGCAGAGTGAACCACGCCTCCAGCCCCTTGCGGAAATAGCCGCCGCCTTGCCACAGGAAGGCGTTCTTCGCGGTTTGCTGGCTGATCGTCGAGCCGCCGCGGATCCGCCCGCCCGAAGCATTGCGCTTCATCGCATTTTCGATGGCGTCGAGATCGAAGCCGTTGTGCTGGCAGAACTTGCTGTCCTCGGCCGCAATTGCCGCGCGCACCATGTCGCGGTCGATCCGGCCGATCGCCATAGTCTCGCGCGTCAGGCCGCGGCCGGCGAACACGTCGCCGAGCATGGTCGCGGTAATCGGCGGGTTGATGAAGCGGTAGGCAAGCACCCACAAGATCGAGATCAGAAAGAACGCCAGCACCAGCTTGACGATCCAGACGATAATCCGCCGCGGCCACGATTTCGGCCGGCGGCGTTTGTAGCCGGGGATGGTGGACGTGGGGGGGCGTGTCATCCGCGCCTGCGTAGCCGCGACATTTAGCACACGCAAACCGCTCCCTTATGCTCCGACAGCCGGTTGCGCTGGGGTCATGTATGCTGATCGCCGTCTTGATGCTGTTCCAGGTCGCCGCAGAGGCGCCCCGGATCACGATCACCGAAAGTTTGAATGGCTACCGGGCCGAAGCAGCGACTTTCGACGTCGCGCAGGAACAGGCCATCAAGGCCGAGATAGAACAGCGAGCCGCGGATCTTTGCCAAGGCAAGCAAATCAAATGGGGCAAGTTCGGCTCGCTGGCGAGGATTGGAAAGGATCCGGCCAAAGGCCCGCCAACCATTAGCGGCTATTTCAACGAGTTCAGCTGTGTCGCTCCCCAGACTCGCGCCTTTTCGCCGGTGCCGCCGACCTGGACGCCTGCGCCGACAGACGAAACCGACGCCAGGCGCACCTTCGAAACCTATTACGGCTGGCGCGATGCAGGCCAGTTCGAAGCCGCGGCCGCCATGTTCCAGCCCGAGGCGCGCGAAAGGCCGTCGTTCGAAGAGCAGCGGATTTTCAACCGCACGCTCGGGCTCGGCAGCGGGAAGCGGCGGATCAGCGGTGTCACCTGGTATGTCGATCCGCCTTCAGCGCCCCATCCCGGCGTGTACGTCGCGCTGGACTTCATCGGCGATTACCCGGCCCTGCACGTCTACTGCGGCTATATCGTCCTTTATCGTAACGGCCCTGGCTCATACGAAATCACTCGGGAAGAGCAGAACATGTTCGCTCGGGGGGCAGGCAACGCCGACCCCGACCAGATAGCGAGGATGCGGGCGTCTCTCTGCCGCGGAAGCTGACCCAGCTCCCACGGGTCCGCGCCGGCGCTCCTTGCCGCAGTGCAGCAGGCGATTTACATCGCACCCATGACCTCGACCAACGACATCCGCCGCTCGTTCCTCGAATATTTCGAGAAAGCGGGGCATGCGCGCGTCGCTTCGGCGCCGCTGGTGCCGCACAACGACCCGACGCTGATGTTCGTCAACGCCGGCATGGTGCCGTTCAAGAACGTCTTCACCGGCCTTGAAAGCCGCCCCTACCGCACCGCCACCAGCTCCCAGAAGTGCGTCCGTGCGGGTGGCAAGCACAACGACCTCGACAATGTCGGCTACACCGCCCGCCACCACACCTTCTTCGAGATGCTCGGCAATTTCTCGTTCGGCGATTATTTCAAGGACCAGGCGATTGACCACGCTTGGACCCTGCTAACCCGCGAATGGGGGCTTTCGCCGGATCGGCTGACTGTCACCGTCTATCACACCGACGACGAAGCCTTCGACCTGTGGAAGCGAATCGCGGGGCTGCCGGAAAACCGGATCATCCGTATCCCGACCAAGGACAACTTCTGGGCGATGGGGCCAGATGGCCCGTCCGGGCCGTGCTCCGAGATATTCTTCGACCACGGGGACCACAT
>JACCSV010000160.1 GCA_013812805.1 Sphingomonas sp.
GCGCGCAAATGCGGGATCACAGCCGAAAGCTGGTCCTTGAACTCCGGGTCCGAAAGCGGGATGGGTTCGGGCAGAACCGCCGACGGCTCGTCTTCATCAAGATCGTCGGCCATTAATTCCCCACCCGGTTACCGCGGCACGGCCAAAGCGGCCATGTGATCGAACACGTATGCGTCGCTGAATGTGACCCCAGCCTGACGCTCAGGCCAAAGTGAACAGCAGCAAGAACAAGACGATGACCAGCGCCGTCCCGATCACCAGGACGTAACGCGCCATGTGCGGGGTCGCACCGCCACGCGCTTCGGTCGTCGTCACATGTTCTTGCGGTTCAATTGTCATGGCTACTCACTTTAGCGCAACACCCCTTCGGAATCATTGTTCCGCTGGTTCAGGCCGGCACCGTGGCTGCGTCGAAGAACAAGGCCTGGGCAATCGCCGCTTTGACCGTCGAACGCTGGAAGGGCTTGGTAATGAGGAAGGTCGGCTCCGGCCGGGTGCCGGTCAGCAGCCGCTCGGGGAAGGCGGTGATGAAGATCACCGGCACCGAAAATTCGGCGAGGATGTCCTTCACCGCGTCAATCCCGCTGGAATCGTCGGCCAGCTGAATGTCGGCGAGCACCAGTCCGGGCGGGTGCGAGCGCGCCTGGCTTACCGCTTCGTCGCGAGTGACGGCGACGCCGGTGACGTTATGGCCAAGGTCGCGAACGATGGTTTCGATATCCATCGCGATAATCGGCTCGTCCTCGATGATCAGAACGTCGGTCAGGGTCTGCCGTTCAATCTCGCCGAGCGCTTCGGCAACCAGCGAATCGACGTCCTCTGGCGAAGCGTCGATCAGATAGCCGGCGTCTTCGGAAGAAAAGCCCTCGAGCGAGGTCAGCAGCAGCGCCTGACGCGACAGCGGGGTGATCTTCGACAAGCGCGCGTGAGCAATGCTCTCGGCACCATCAATGTCCCGGCTAGGCTCCTCGCCTTCGTCGACGTTGGCGGTGGACCAGATCGCGTGGAAGGTGCGGTACAGTCCGAGCCGTGGATCGACATCCAGCGGGAATTCATCGGGCTGAGCGACGATCGCTTCAAGCGCCGCACGGACGAATGCGTCGCCGTGCGACTGGCTGCCGGTCAGGGCGCGCGCATAGCGGCGCAAGAAAGGCAAATGCGGTGCGAGTTCCTGTCCAAGCGACATCGCGTGAGAATCTCCTAATCCGGAATGGGCCTCTTTGGGGACGCCACCGCCTCGTTGCAACCCTGGAAGACCCGCGGTGCGCGCGACCTTATCCACTTCTCGGAGCTGGCGCGGGCCGTGGCTGGAACAAAGCAACGGCGATTTGGTTTCGGCTCTCGATGCGGGGTGCGCTGCGTTCGATTTGACGAGACGGGAGTGCCATCATTAGGGGCATTTGGACTAGCGCTCTCCTTGCCGAAATTTACGCTCAGATTCGCGTAGATCCGGCCGTTTAAGGCTAGCGCGAGCCCTTTTTCGCACCCAAAGGGGACGAGAGGTTGAGTGACAGGCAGAAGGGCGACTCCATCAACACTTCCGAACATCAGAAAAAGTCCGCTGCCGCCCGACCGGAGAAAAAATCCGGGAAGCAACGTGCGAACGACGTCGGTCGTGCGTTGCGGTCGGTCTATGACGAAACCCTTCGCGAAGATGTTCCGGACGACTTGTCCAGGCTGCTCGGAAAGCTCAGCTGAGCCGCCGCGTGCGGGACTGATTTGACATGACCACCGCCGCCGAACGCTTCGCCCGGCTGTCCACCACCGCCAAGCTTCTCCTTATCCTGACGGCCGTGCTGCTTCCGATCGGCTTTGGCCTCGGCTTTGTTGCCTACACCGACATTCGCGAAGCCAACGGCGCCCTCAAGACCCAGTCTGACGAGCGTGCTCGAACCGCCGCGCGGGCCGTCGAAAGCCTGATCGCGCGCAACGCGCTGGCGCTTCGAATCGCCTCCAACGGGCGTATTGCGGTCCCCGGGATCGACCCCTGCGCGGGTGTGCAGCAATCGCTGACCATTGCACCGGCAGTCGCTCAGAAATTCATGCTTCACTCGGCCTCCGGAGCGCCGGTGTGCGAGGTCGGGGAGGTTGGAGACATCGGGCCGATGTCGTTGATTGCACCTGGCGACATCCAGCTTCGAGTGGCGCCGGACGAGGGGTCCGTGGTGATCAGGGTCGGAGTGGTTGGCGGGATCGCAACTTCGGCACTTTCCGCAAGGGAAGTACGCGAGGTCGTCGCCGGAGAGGAGTCCGAGTTCGACGCGCTGTTGCTCAAGGACGGCGTCCGCGAGATCGACGTGATCACCTCCGACAGGCCGCTCGCGCGCGGCGAGGACCGGTCAATCACCACCTGGCCGATCGGCAACGGCAGGCTGGTCGTCGAGCTTCAGGGACGGGTACCGGCAATCACTGCCCTCGACCGGTTGGTGATCCTGCTGCCGGCGGTGATGTGGTTCTTCGCCGCGCTGATCACCTGGTTCGTCGTCACTCGGCTGCTAATCCGTCCGCTCCGCCGCCTGCAGCGGGCGGTCGGCGAGTATCAGCCCGGCAACACCGAGCTCAAGCTCCCCACGAACGTCGGTCCGGCGACCGAAATCCAGGAGCTTCGCGACGCCTTTGCAAGGGCGGTGAGCAAGGTCGAGGAGTCGGAGCATGAGATGGGCGCGGCGCTCGACGGCCAGCGTCGGCTCGTTCGGGAAGTGCATCACCGGGTGAAGAACAATCTGCAGGTGGTGGCCTCGCTCCTCAACATTCACGGCCGGAGCGCCAAGGATGAAGCCGCTCGCGCGGCCTATGCATCGATCGGCCGCCGGGTTGGCGCGCTCGCCGTGGTCCACCGCAACCATTTCGCGGAAATGGAGGATAATCGCGGGATCGCGCTTCGGCCGCTGCTCTCGGAACTGGTTGCCGAGCTTCGCGGCAGCGCTCCGGAAAGCGCGCGCGGATTAAGCATCGAACTCGACTTCGAAGGGGTCCACACGACCCAGGATGCGGCGGTCTCGGTAGCCTTCCTCGTTACCGAAGTGGTCGAGTTCGCGATGTTGAACTGCCCCGATCAGCCGGTGGAAGTTGCATTGCGCCGGTGCGGGGATTTGACGGGGCGGCTGACGCTCGCAAGCGCGGTGCTGGTTCCCGAGGCTCAGGACTCGCCGGAGAAAGTTCAGTTCGAGCGGATCATCGGCGGCCTTGCCAAGCAGCTTCGCTCGACCCTCGACCGAAAGCTTGGGCGCTACAGCGTCGATTTGCCGATCTTTCCCTCGCGGCCGGAAAGTCGTTTCGGGGACGACGAAAAAAATTCGTAATTTCGGAAAAAATTTTCTGGGGCGCGGAACCTGTGCGAAATTCAGGGCGTTGTGCTCTTCGGATAGTGACCTTTTGCCCCCCCGCTCTCGCTATCCAATTACATGGGCCCGGAACCGCCAACCCTCCCCCCCCCCGGTGGCGCTTCCGGGCCCTCATTTTTTTCTTCTGACAGAGACGGGCCGCCAGCGGCCTTCCGAGCCGCGCGCCAGTGGGTCAGCCGAATGGCCAGGATCGCCAGCTCGTAGAGCAGATAGAGCGGCACCAGCATCATCAGCATCGACACCGCGTCCGGCGGGGTAAGCACGGCCGAAACCCCTGCCGCGCCTACCGCTGCGTAGCGCCGGTGCTTGGTCAGATGCTCAAGGGTGATGATCTCGGTGCGCTCCAGGATCATCAGCAGGATCGGAACCAGGAAGGCGACTCCGAAGCCGAACAGGAAGCGAGTCGAGAAGCTCAGATAGTTGCCGACGCCGGGCAGCGCCTCAAGCTCGACGCCGCCGACATCGCCCTGGTAGCCGAGCAGGAAGTGCAGCGCCCAGGGCATTGCCACATAATAAGCAAAGGCCGCTCCGCCGA
>JACCSV010000124.1 GCA_013812805.1 Sphingomonas sp.
GCGCTTCAGGCGTTCGTGGCGACGCCCGAGGGCGCCGACTTGCTGGCCGGCTACAAGCGCGCGGCCAATATCCTCAAGCGGGAGAAATTCACCGGAGTGATGAGCTCGCCCGCCGAGCAGGGCATTCCGCAGACCGGCGAGGAGGACCCGCTGGTGCTGGTTGAGGAGCCGGGGATGGCGGAAGCGATCGCGGAAATGGCCTCTGGCAGCGCCGGCGCGATGCTTCCGCAGGAGCAGGCGCTGGTCGCCGCGCTCGATTCCGCGGAGCCGGAGGCGAGCGCTGCGGTCGAAGCCGAGGATTTTACCGGCGCGATGGCGGCGCTGGCGCGGCTCCGCGGGCCGATCGACGACTTCTTCGACAATGTCACCGTCAACGATCCCGATCCCGGGACGCGCGAGCAGCGGCTCAACCTGCTGTTGCGCTTCCGCGACGCCGTTCACCGGGTCGCGGATTTCTCCAAGATCGAGGGCTGAGCGCGTCTAGCGCTGGCGGTCGTCGCGCACGCCGTCCCCGTCGCGGTCTGTCGGGGTTACCGGGCGGGTGGCATCGCGATCGCGCAATTCCTTGTCGCGCTTGTCCCATTCGCGTTCGCGATCGGCGTGGGTCTTCTCGATGTCCTCGCGCCGCCGGCTCTCCTCGCGATAGCGGGTCTTCCACTTGCGGCCGCTGCCGGCCAGCAGGAACGCGCCGACCAGAAGCCCGAGCAGGAAAACCAGGGCGATGATGATCCACTGGTCGGATGTGAAGGCAAGCATGTGTTCGCGTCCCCTTGTCGCCGAGTTGCGAACCTACAGCGCAGCAGCGGCGAATCCGTTCCGGGGGCGCAACCCTGCCCGCAATTTGGCTAGCGGTTGATGAAGCTGTCGCTGATCGAACAGGCGGCCGGGCCGAGGATGACAATAAACAGCGTCGGCAGGATGAACAGGATCAGCGGGATGGTCATGATCGCCGGAAGCCGTGCCGCTTTCTCCTCGGCGCGCATCATCCGCTGGTTGCGGAATTCGGCGGACAGGACGCGCAGCGCGGACGCCAGCGGAGTGCCGTACTTCTCGGTCTGGATCATTGTCGTCACGACTCCACGTACCGCTTCCAGGTCGACCCGGCCGGCAAGGTTCTCGAACGCGTTACGCCGCTCGTTGAGGAAGCCGAGTTCGATCGCGGTCAGGCCGAATTCGTCGCCAAGCTCGGGATAAGCGCGGCCGAGTTCCCGGGCGACGCGGCCGAAAGCGGCGTCGACGGTAAGGCCGGCCTCGGCGCAGATCACCATCAGGTCGAGCGCGTCGGGAAGCCCCTTGCGGATCGCGTGGCTGCGCTTGGAGACCTTGTTCTTGAGCCAGATGTCGGGCGCCTTGTAGGAGCCGATCAGCACGCCGGCGACGGTCAGGTAACGGCGAAATCCACCCCATTCGGGCCAATAGTCGGCGACGTAGATCAGCCCCACCGCAGCGCCGCCAAGCACCACCGGCATCACGAAGCGCGCGAAAATGATGAAAAATGCGAGCTCCTTGTTGCGGATCCCGGCCTGCATCAGCCGCTGCTGCGTCTTCTCGATCTGGTCGTCCTGAAGCATCTTGAAGCGGCTCAGGATCGAGCGCACCTTGTCGGCGGTTTCGTTGCGGTGACCGAGCTTCTTGCGCTTGTTGGTCGAGGCGACGATGCCCGCCTTCAGCTGCTCGCGGCGCTCGTTGAGCGCTTTGACCCGCCGCGCCATCGGGTCCCGGACCGTGGTTGCCGCATAGATTGCGGTCAGCACTGCCATGGTGGCGACGGCGCTGAGCAACGTCGCGATCCAGATGACATCGAAGCCAAGAAGGGTGGGGCCTGCAGCCTGCATCTCGATTGACCCCTAAATCTCGAAGTTGACCATTTTGGCCATGATGAACCCGCCGATGCTCATCCAGACGATGCCGCCAAGGCCGGCGACGATCAGCCGCTGGTCGCTGAAGAACCCGCCCATGTAGGTTGGGTTCATCATCCACACGAGCGAGAAGACGATGAAGGGCAGCGCTCCGACAATGTAAGCGGAGGCCTTGGATTCCGAGCTCATGGCCCGAATCTTGAGCTTCATCTGGGCGCGTTTGCGGAGCACGTCGGCAAGGTTCGACAGGGTTTCGGCAAGGTTGCCGCCGGTCTCGCGCTGGATCGCCAGAGTGATCACGAAGAATTGGAATTCGGCGGTGCCGAGGCGGTCCGCGGTTTCCTGCAGGGCCGCTTCCATGGTCCGCCCGATCTTCATCTTGTCGGCGACCTGGCGAAACTCGATTCCGACCGGCCCGGGGATCTCGTTGGCGACGATCAGCAGCGTCTCGCTGATCGGCAGGCCGGAACGAAGCCCCCTCACCATCAGCTCGATCGCGTCGGGGAAGTTGGAGTTAAACTTGTTGATGCGCTTGGTGATCATTTTGCCGATCACCAGGTGCGGACCACCGATGCCGAAGAACAGGCCGGCGAACAGCGCCAGCAGAAACGGCGCGTTGCGCACGGTCAACAGGGTCATCACGGTCAGCACGATCGCGCCGGAGATGAGCGCATATTTGGACAGCGAGATCTGCCTGCCGGTCATCTCCAGCCGCTTGCGCAGCAGCGCCGGCTTGGGAATGATCCGCGAGGCGAAGCTTTCCATGCGGCTCGAGCGCGCCGCCATCAGCTTGCGGATCTGGGCCTGCGCGGAAGCCGCGATGCCTTCCGCGTGCCGCTCCTTGACCATCTCCATCCGGCGCTTGACCGCCTTGGACGCAGACGGGCCGCTGAAGGCGCGCAACAGCACGAAGACGGCGACGACCCCGCTGAGGATCAGGAATGAAGTGATAAACATCCGTGCCCTTCCCGCATTCGTGCAAGCGCCGGCGGGCCGTGCCCGGCCGGCGCCACGATCACGCTGCCTTTGCTTTCGGCTTCGACAGCATCAACTTGAGATTGTTGACCAGCGACCTTGGCGCGCCAGGGTCGCTGCCCGGCTCTTCGACATCGTCGCTGGCGTGGCTCAGCACCATCTTGAGCAGCGTGTTGAAAGGCTGCGCAAGCTTGCCGGTGGCGATCTCCGCAACCGGCTTGCCGAGCTTCGCCGACTGCGCGGCAAGCTTGCCGTCGGCGGCAAAAACGATGTCCACCGGGCGCTCGATCGACTGCTCGAAGTCCTTGCGCGTAATCTCCAGAGCGCCGCCATTTGGGACGCGGTTGGCGACCACGATAACCTTGGTTTGCGGAGCATTCGACTTGAGCCACGCGAGGATCCGGATCGCGTCGCGGGTTGCGGCCAGAGTCAGCTCGGCAACGACGATTGCGACATGCGCGTCGTGGACCAAATGCGGGTGCGCGATCAGCATGTGGCGCGGAAGATCGAGGACGGTCGATTCGAACGCGTTCCGCATCTCTTCCTGCAACTGATAGAAAGCGCTTCCGTCGGTCAGCAGCGGCTGGTGGATTGGCGCTTCGGCCGACAGCACGGACAGCCGCTCGTTGGCGCGGACCATCGCCCGCTCGATGAACAGCCCATCGATTCGGCTCGGATTCTCGATTGCGTCGGTAAGTCCGCGGCCAGGCTCGAGGTCGAGCGACAGAGCGCCGGTGCCGAAGTGGACGTCGAGGTCGAGCAGCGAGGTCGAGCGGTGGGCGCGCTCGCCCAGCAGCCAGGCCAGCGACGTGGCGATGCTCGAAGCGCCGACACCGCCGCGAACGCCGACCACCGCGGTCATCACGTGCGGCTTCTCAACCTGGGCGTCACCGCGCGGCCCGGACAGGATCGACTGGGCGTGGGCGAAGCTGTCGCGCAGCTGGTCGACCGTGAACGGCTTGAGCAAATAATCGTGGATGCCGCTGGCGACGAGATCGCGGTACAGGCGGACGTCGTTGACCTGGCCGGCGGCGATGACGATCGTGCCCGGCTCGCAAACCTCCGCAAGCCCGTTGATGTCGCTGAGCGGGTCGGCCGATTCCGACAGGTCCACGAACAGGATGTTCGGGCTGGCCGACACCGACAGCGACTGGACCGCGTTGCGAAGGCCGCCCTTGTTGACCTTCTCCGGGCTCCAGCCATGCTCGACCGCGATCGGCCGAAGCATGTCGGCGGTCGCATCGTCGCAAACGAAGGCGGTAAAGGGATCGCGCAAGCCAGCGCGGGCGTGGAACGGAGCGTTCATCTCGACTCGCCTTTCGTTGTATCTTTGGCAGTGGTCAGGGGCCGCTTCGCCTGGCCATCGATGATCCCGGTCAGCGGCCAGTCGCGGTACATTTGCACCGCCTTGGCACCGGCGACTCCGTCGCTTGCGGCGGGGCCGGCGCGGCCGTGGAACAGGTCCTCGGGATTGGCGACCATCGCCGCCAGGTTCGAATTCACGCCGCAGCCGTAATTCGGCATCATTGCATGGTCGTAGTTCGACAATTCAGGGGCGCCCCAGTTGGGGCAGGCGGCGACCTCGGCGCGGTTGCGGCTGACGATCACCCGCACGTGGCCGGCCGGAACGACGCCCGCCGTGACCGGAGCGGCTTGCGACACCATCATTCCGTAGCGTCCGGCAAGGCCGGCAACCTGCGCCCGCGCCGGATCGGCGTAAGCGCCATCGAGGTAGATCTGGTCGCCATAGCCGAGCTCGAGCGAACGGAACCAGCCGTCGAGCCGAGCCACTTCCTCGGGCGGCAGCGAGCCTCCCGGGGCAACCGCATCGAACGCGAAGGAAGCGCGGGTCATCAATGGCTGGTTGATCGATTCGACGCCGCGCGCGGCCGGATTGGCCCCCGGAGTGGCGCAACCCGCCACGGCCGAAGCCAGCAGTATGCAGGCAAGTGTGGAACGCATGGTCATGTCCTTACTTTCCGGCCGCTTCACAGCTTGAACCCGGGTGACGCGGCGACTGCACCGCCGCCAATCGCCGGCGCCGGCGCTGAACGAACCGCGGGGCGGCCGCTCTGGCCGCTGAAGGTCTGGCCAAGCAGTGTCTGCCCGGCCGCGGTCGGCGATTGGTAGCCGTCGGTCGGAAGGGCCATGCGGCCGCTGACCGGGCGCACCAGGTACGGCGTCACGACGATCACCAGTTCGGTCTCTTGCCGCCGGTAGCTGCTCGACCGGAACAGCGCGCCGAGGATCGGCAGGTCGCCGAGGAACGGCGCCTTGTCGACACTGTTGGTGTTGACGTTGCGAAGCAGGCCGCCGAGCATGAAGCTCTGCCCCGACCCGAGCTCGACCGTCGTTTCGGCGCGCCGAGTCGTCAGCGCCGGGACGTCGAAGCCGTTGAGCCGGATCGCGCCTTCGGTGGACAGCTCGCTGACCTCCGGACGGACCCGCATCGAAATCCGCCCGTCGCTGAGCACGATCGGGGTAAAGGCGAGCGCAACACCATATTGCTTGTATTCGATGGTGATTCCGTCGTTGCCCTCGTTGACCGGGATCGGGAATTCACCGCCGGCAAGAAAGCTTGCGGTCTCGCCCGACAACGCGGTCAGATTGGGCTCGGCCAAAGTGCTGACGACACCGTCACTTTCCAGCAGGTCGAGGGCGCCGATGAAGTCCAACCCAAGGATCTTGCCACCGAGGGCGAGCGTCGATCCGCCGGGGATGTTCTGGATAGCGAAACCGCCACCCGCCGTATCGATCGGCGTGATGTCGCCGCGGTTGACAGAAAAGGTGTCTCCTCCAGAAGTATCGTTGCTGAACAGATTGAAGCCGATCTGCTTGAGCAGAGACCGGTTCACCTCGGCAATTCGAACCTTGAGGTTGACCTGCAGCGGCGTTGCCGAGCGAAGGCGGCTGACCACCTGGGTGCCTTCCCCCACATACGCCTGGACCAGGCGCTGCGCTTCCTCGACGTCGGTCGGCGCTCCGACCGTTCCGGTCAGAAGCACTAGGTTGTTCATCGGCGTCGCCTGGATGGCCGCGTCGGGCATCGCCATCCGCAGCATCTCGTCGACCGAGCTGATGTTGTTGCCGACCCGGACGTTGGCCGCATAGACGACGCGTCCATCGCGGCCGGTGGCATAGACCGTGGTCTCGCCGCGGCCCTTGCCGAAGACGTAAAGCTGGGTCGAGGAGCGAACCTGGACGTCGGCAATCGTATCGTTGGCGACAAACACGTCGGTCATCGGCCCGCTCAGCCGCACCAGCGCGCCGGTGCCCTGCGACAGGTTGAGCGTTTCCGACGGGGTGGCGGCGACCGACTGGGCGACGGCCTGGGCCGGCGCCGCGAGCGGGGCGACCCCGATCGCCAGAGCGACGGCGGCGACGCTCAGCTTGAGTGAGTTGCGGGTCATCTTAACGGGCTCCCACAGGGACGATGGTGACGCTGTTGCCGCGCGAGATGCGGACGATCGGGCCGGTGACGACCGCCGCCGCTGGCGCCGACGGCGCGCTCGGGCTGGCGACCGCGGCGACTCTCACTTCGCCGCCGCCGTTAGACTGCGGCAACCTTTGCGGCGGGACCGAAGTGCGCTGGAAGCGCGACACGTGCCCACCGGTGGTGAAGGTCGGGTTGCTGTCCATCGGCCGGTTGGCATAAGCGGTCAGCAAGCGCCGCTCGTCGGCGGGATTGGTGCCTTCCGGAACCTTGACCTCGCCCGAGGCGACGGCGCGCTCCAGCTCGGAGGTGTTGTCGGCGATCGAGCGAAGCGACAGCGACAGGTCCCCGACGCTCTGCGCAACGGCGATCTTCTCGGCGATGCGCGGGGTGGCCTCCAGGGTGATATTCTCGAAGGTCTTGACCTCGATCTTGCCCTCTTCGTTCTTGCTGTCGATGCGCTGATCGGTGGCGAGCACGCGGACGTTGCGGACGATGGTTTCGGAAACCCTGAGCGAGGGGCCTTCACCCTTCACTTCCTGGGTCAGGACCAGGTCAACTCGGTCGCCCGGGAAGACGAAGCCGGCGACGCCGCTTTCCGCGCTGACCGGGACCGTGACCGCACGCATGCCGGGGCCAAGCGCCGCGGCGAGGAAGCCGCGGTCCTTGGGACCGACGAGCGCGCCGCGGGTGACCGGCTGGCCGGCGGTGATCGGATGGCGAACGACGGTTCCGAGCAGCTTGCCCGGATCGGCGTCGGGGGCGTCCTGCGTATAATAGGCGCCCTCCAGCAGCTCCTTCGGCCACGGCTGGAACCCCAGCATCGTCGCATCGATGATCGTGCCCGCCGGAAGGTTCTTCCGGGCGACCAGCACTTTGGGGCCCACCGGGACGGCGGGCGCGGCGGAAGCCTGGCTCGCGCCGGCTCCGGTGAACATGTTCTTGGCCATGATCGCAGTGACGGCCGCGACCATCAAAGCACCAAACAGCAGCACGACTTTCTTGAAATCCATGGCGCGATCGCCTCCCCTGCAGGCACCCTGCTAACGGCTCACAAATCAGGCAAATTGGTTAAGAAACCGTTGGGTGAGAATGATGAGGGCGCCGATTGCGATGGCGACGCCGTACGGAATCTCCGGCCGGCCCGGTTTTTCCCGAGCGCGGTGGACGAGCAGAATGACCAGAGTGAGCACGCCGCCGGCAATCGACATGAACACCAGGAAGCGGACCGTCGAAGCAGGCGAGAACCACAAGGCCAGCGCCGCCGCCAGCTTGACGTCGCCGCCGCCCATCATGCCGGTGTAAAAAGCGATAGCGAGCAACGCGAAGACGGCGCCCGCAACGCCGAGCTGGATCGCGACGTCGGGCCACAAGGGCAGCGACATCGACCACCAGTAGAGCGGCGCCAGTAGCGCCACCGCCAGGTTCAGCCGGTTGGAAATGGTGAAGGTGCGGATGTCGATGACCGCCGCGACCAGCACCAGCAGCGCCAGCAGCACGAGCAGCAGTTCGGGAAGTCCGGCATCGATCATGGTTACGACACCTAGACGCCGCGGCTTTCAAAACCGTAACCAGCCTGGTGATGGAGCAATATGACGTCCTCATCGTCGGCGGCGGAATCGCCGGCGCGAGCCTCGGCGCGGAGCTTGCCGGCAACTTCCGCGTCGGCCTGATCGAGGGCGAGCCGCATTGCGGCGTGCACGCGACGGGCCGCTCGGCCGCCTTCTGGCTGGAAAGCTATGGCGGCCCGCTGGTGGCGCCGCTCGCCGCCGCGTCGCGCGCTTTCCTCGCCAGTCCGCCGGCAGATTTCTCCGACCGCGGGTTCCTGAGCAGCCGCGGCGCGCTGCACATCTCGCGCGACGGCTGGCCCGACATTCCGCCGGGCGTCCAGGTGCGGGTGGTCGAGCGGGCGGAGCTGGAGCGGCTGGTGCCGGGCATCCGGCCGGACTGGCGCAACGCCGTGCTCGAGCCTGGCTGCGCCGACATCGACGTCGCCGCGCTCCACGCCGCTTACCTGGGCCAGTTGCGGCGTCATGGCGGCACGGTGATGACCGACGCGCGGCTGCAATCGGCGCGACCCAGTGGCGGCTGCTGGGTGGTCGAGCTCGATGGTGGTGGCACGCTAAGCGCCGCCACGCTGGTCAACGCCGCCGGCGCCTGGGCGGACGAGGTCGCTCGCCGATGCGGCGTCGAGCCGCTCGGGATCGCGGCCAAGCGGCGGACCATGGTCCAGCTCGCCGTCGGCAAGCAGGGCCTGAGGCAAATGCCGCTGGTCGGCGACGCCGAGGGGACCTTCTACTTCAAGGGAGAAACTGACAGCAGCATCTGGCTTAGCCCCCACGACGAGATCGACACCGACCCGTGCGACGCCGCGCCCGAGGAAATCGACATCGCCGTCGCCATCGACCGGTTCCAGGCCGTGGTCGACTGGCCGGTGCTGCGCGTCGAGCGAAGCTGGGCGGGCCTTCGCACCTTCGCGCCGGACCGGGTACCCGTATACGGCTTCGACCCGCGCCAGCCCGCCTTCTTCTGGTGCGCCGGGCAGGGCGGCTTTGGCATCCAGACCGCACCCGCCGCGGCCAAGCTGGCGGCGGCGCTGCTGCTGGAAGCGCAGCCTGACGCGATGGTCGCCCACGTCAACGCGAATGCGTTGAGCCCAATGCGTTTTGCTACTGCCCGCTAAGTGCCTTATCACCGCGGACAGTAGAGTATTGAGGCAGGTGTCGTGATGCGTATATCTCGTCGTGGACTAGTCGTTGGTTGCGTTGCTTTTCTTGCTGCGTGCAAACCCGACAAGCCGACGGCACCACCGTCACCGCCTCCGCCGCCGCCGCCGCCACCGCCACCGCCGCCGCCGCCGCCGCCACCCACCGCCGGGACGAGGGTGGACTTCTCCTTCGCTAATGGTTTCGATGGTTGGGAGCCATCCTATTCAGACTACACCCAGGGCGTAGGCCAGGAGGCGATCATCGAATTCGCCGCCGGCCATGAAAGGCTGCCGGCACCCCTCGACAACACCTCAGGCGTCTACCTTCAGGGGCACAACCGCTCGGACGATCTGTTCATGTACATGACTCGAGCGGTGACCGGGCTCGTTCCGAACGCGGACTATAAGGTGGAGCTCAGCATAACCT
>JACCSV010000173.1 GCA_013812805.1 Sphingomonas sp.
CCGTCCCGCGCCGCGACCTGGGCCAGCGCGGTGCCCCAGGCGCCGCCGCCGATGATCGCAATGCGCTGGTCGCTCACCCCTTCACTCCCGCCCCGCGCACTTTCTCGGCGCTGTCGTCGAGCGGCCATCGCGCCCGCGCCGGCACCTCGAGCGAATCGAACATTCCAAGTGCGTAGCGTTCCACACCCGCCCAGGCGATCATCGCCGCATTGTCGGTGCACAGCGAAATCGGCGGAACGCTGAAGCGGCGGCCGCTGCGCTGGGCGAGTTGCTCGAGCGCGGCACGGATCGCCTGATTGGCGGCGACCCCGCCCGCAACGACCAGGGACGGGGCGCTGCTGGCGGCGAGCGCGACGCGGGTGCGGTCGACGAGCACGTCGATGACCGCTTGTTGGAAGCTCGCCGCGACATCGGCCGGGCGATGGCTGCCCGAGGCCACCGCGCGCTGGACCGCGCTTTTGAGCCCGGCAAAGGAGAAATGCGGTTCAGCGGAGCCCAAAAGCGGACGCGGCAGCGCAACCGCGCTGGCATCGCCTTCGCGAGCAAGCGCCTCGATCGCGGGGCCGCCCGGATAGCCGAGGCCAAGCAGCTTGGCCGCTTTGTCGAAAGCTTCCCCGGCGGCGTCGTCGATGGTCGTCGCTAGCCGGCGGTAGGAGCCGACGCCGAGTACTTCGAGCAACTGGCAGTGCCCGCCCGAGACCAGCAGCAGCAAATAGGGGAAGTCGAGGTCCGGGTCGGCGAGCCGCGGGCTCAGCGCATGACCTTCGAGGTGGTTGATCGCGATCAGCGGCTTGCTGGTCGCCAGCGCCAACCCCTTGCCGGTGAGCAGAGCCACCATCACTCCGCCGATCAGCCCGGGCCCCGCGGTCGCTGCAATGGCGTCAAGCTCGCCGACTCCAGTCCCGGCCTCAGCCAGAACCCGCGCGACCAGTTCGGGAAGGATCTGGACGTGAGCGCGCGCGGCGATCTCCGGAACCACGCCGCCGAACGGCCGGTGCGCATCGTTCTGCCCCACCACCGCCTGAGCGAGGATCCGCCGGTCGCTTCCAACCAGCGCCGCCGCGGTGTCGTCGCAACTCGATTCCAGTCCGAGGATCAGGGTCATCGTCTTTGCCTTTGCCTCAAGCCAGGGGGATGCACTAGTGGGAGGGAATGCGTCGCAATCCGAGACTTGGAACGCGCGGGTCGCCGTTGGCCATGGTCCAGGCCCGCAAGGTCGCCTCCGCGCTCGAGGTCGCCGAGCGGTGGCCCGCGGGCCACGTCGAGATCGTCCCGATCGTCACCACCGGCGACCGGATCAACGACCGGCCGCTCGCGGAAGTCGGCGGCAAGGGGCTTTGGACCAAGGAGCTCGACGCGGCGCTGATATCGGGCGAGATCGACTTCACCGTCCATTCGATGAAGGACGTCGAGGTCAATCGGCCGCCCGAAATCCGCCTCGCCGCCGTCCGCCCTCGAATGTACGTGCAGGACAAGCTGATCGGAGCAGCATCGCTGGAC
The DNA here is from genome assembly GCA_013812805.1 of Sphingomonas sp. GTDB lineage: Bacteria > Pseudomonadota > Alphaproteobacteria > Sphingomonadales > Sphingomonadaceae > Sphingomicrobium. The sequence goes on from JACCSV010000173.1 coordinate 1,501, forward strand.
GATCTCAAGAGCGGGGCGGTCGTCGGCACGTCTTCGCCGCGGCGAGCTGCCCAGCTGCTGGCGCTGCGGCCCGACCTCAAGATCGTCCCGATCCGCGGCAATGTCGATACGCGTCTGAAGAAGGTCGAGGCGGGCGAAGTCGACGCGACCTTATTGTCAGCCGCCGGGCTCCACCGGCTGCGCCTGGACCATATCGGCGTGCCGCTGCCGCTGGAGGTCATGCTTCCGGCGCCGGGCCAAGGCGCGCTGGGGATCGAGATCCGGTCCGAGGATCACGAATGCTCGATGTATCTGAAGAATCTCGACGACGTCGAAACTCGCTGTGCGGTCGAGGCGGAGCGTGCCTTTGCACGGGCGCTCGGCGGCTCGTGCCATTCGCCGGTCGCGGCGCTGGCGACCGTCGAGCATATGGAAATCCACCTGCGCGCCGAGATCTTGTCAACCGACGGCAAGGACCGGGTCCGCGACCAGGCGCGGTTCGGGCTGCGCGAATGCGACCAAGGCTCGAAACTGGGCGAAGAGATGCTCGCCCGCGCTCCGGAATCGATCCGCCAGCTGTTCCGCAACGCATGAGGCGCCTCGTCGTGTTGCGCCCGGAGCCGGGCGCAGCGGCAACGTGCAGGGCGGCAATCGAGTTGGGATTAGAGCCGGTGGCAATCCCCCTGTTCGCCATCGAGCCGGTCAGTTGGGTGGCGCCTGATCCAGCGAGTTTCGACGGATTGTTGCTGACCAGCGGCAATGCACTTCGCCACGGCGGCCGCGAGCTCGACGCGCTGCGCGGGCTGCCGGTGTTCGCGGTTGGCGAGGCGACTGCGGCTGAAGCGCGAAACGCCGGTTTCGTACTGAGCGTCATTGGCAGCAGCGGGGTCGACGATCTGCTCGCGCAAGTCGACCCCGCCCTGCGCCTGCTGCATCTGTCCGGCGAGCAGTGGCGGGAGCCGGCAGCACCGCGACAGTCGATTACGCACCTGCCCACCTATCGCGCCGCCGCGATCTCCGCGCCCGGAATTTCGGCCATCCAGGGAGCGGTCGTGGCGGTTCACTCGCCCCGTGCCGGCGCCCGGCTTGCCGAGGTAGCGGCGCGGGCCGGCCTCGACATTTCGGCCACGGCGCTCGCCGCCATCAGCAGCGAAGCGGCGCGGGCAGCAGGCGCCGGTTGGGAGCAGGTGCTGACTGCAGGCGAACCGAACGATGGCGCTTTGCTGGCTCTTGCGGCGCGCCTGTGCAACACTTCGGCCCAGTGACGAACGGTGTAGGCCACAGTGGAATGAGCTGGGCGGGGCGCTTGCTGATCGCGTTCGCCCTGATCTTGCTCGGCGCGGCGGCGGCAACCTGGGGCCTGGCGCGGTATCAGTCGGCCGCGCAAGTCCTGGGAGTGGCGCCGGCGCAGGTCCCGGTCACCCAGCAGCAGCCCGAACAGTCGATCGCTCCGGCTCCAGCCCCGATGGGCGTCGCGGCCGCGGTTGCCGACCTCCAGCTCCGGCTTCAGCGCGTCGAGAATGCGGCGGCGCAAGCGCAGGGCTCGGCCGGCCGAGCGGACGCGCTTCTGATTGCATTTGCCGCCCGGCGATCAATCGACCGGGGCGTCGGCCTGGGCTATCTCGAGCCGCTGCTGCTCGATCGCTTCGGTGCCCGCCACCCGCAGGCTATTTCGACCATCGTCACCACCTCGCGGGCACCGGTGCGGCTGGCGGATCTGATCAAGGATTATGAGGCGCTCAGGCCCTCGCTGCTGGCGGCCGGGCCGAGCGAAGGCTTCTGGACCGGCGTCCAGCGCGAGTTCGGATCGCTGATCCATGTCCACCGCGCCGACCGCCCCTCGACCCAGCCGCGAGCACGCTACGAGCGAGCGCTGGCGCAGCTGTCGGCCGGGCAGGTCGACGCTGCCCTGGCCGAAACCATGCGGCTACCCGGGGCGCCGAGGGCCAGCCCGTGGATCGCCAAGGCCCGTCGATATGTCGCCGCTCACCGCTCGCTCGACGAAATCGAATCCGGGGCTTTGTTGGGCAATCCGCCCGCCAGCTGAGCTTTGGACTTGGCAAAGCGAATCGAGAATGCGAATCTTGCCGCAAGGGGAACAGCGTGCGTTCAGCAGTGGAACGGTAAGCTGTTGCAGCATCGATTGAATATGCGGGGAGATTCGAAGCCATGACGTCACATTTGAGCCGGGTCGGCCTGGGGTTGGCGCTGGTGGGACTGTTCCAGGTCAGCGCCGCCGCGATGAACAAGGCCACGCAGGCTCCACCGCTCCCGGCGCCGCAGCCGGCCGGGCAGGTGCAGCCGGCGCCGGTCCGCGTGGTGCCGCGGACCCCGGCCTACCTGGAGCAGCGCATCGACGCGCTCGGCAAGGCGTTCGACGGCCGCGTCGGAATCGCCGTGCAATCGGTGGACGGTGGCTGGTCGACCGGGTGGCGAACCGACGAGCTGTTCCCGCAACAAAGCGTGTCCAAGCTATGGGTGGCGATCGCGGCCCTCGATGCGGTCGACAAAGGCCGTGTACGGCTGACCGACCGGGTGAGCCTTGGCCGGAGCGACCTCACCCTGTTCCACCAGCCGATCCGTTCGAAGATCCTGGGCGGCGGCCACACTATGACGCTTGGCGCCTTGATGCAGGAAGCGCTGACCAAGAGCGACAATACGTGCAACGACAAGCTGATGCGCTCGATCGGTGGAGCGCAGGCGGTGCGCAACATGATCGGCACCAAGCGCCTCGGAGCAATCCGCTTCTATGAGGGCGAGCGATCGCTGCAAAGCCGGATTGCAGGGCTAACCTGGAGCCAAAGCTATTCGGTAGGCAACGCCTTCTATGCCGCCCGCAACGCGCTGCCGATGCCGGTCCGGCGGGCCGCGTTCAACCGCTACGTCGAGGATCCTTTCGACGGCGCCGCCCCTGGCGCGATGGTCGACGCGCTCGCCCGGCTGAAGCGCGGCGAGCTGCTGTCGCCTTCGTCGACGGCGCGACTGCTGAGCATCATGGGCAATACCCGCACCGGCCCCAACCGGTTGAAGGGCGGCTTGAAGCCTGGCTGGTCGCTGAGCCACAAGACCGGCACCGGCCAGGTGCTCGGCGCGGTGCAGGCGGGCTATAACGACATCGGCGTGCTGACCGCGCCCAATGGCCGAAGCTACGCGGTCGCGGTGATGATCAAGAGAACCTCGACCCCGCTTGGCGCTCGAATGACGCTGATGAACAACGTCGTCCGGGCGGTCATCCAGCAGCACGAGATAAGCCAGGGTGGACGCTACAGCCTCTAGCGCAATCGACCCCGCCCAGCGACTGTCGGCCTTACCGGGCGTGCAGCGCGTACCCAGCCGGCTGCTCGACCTGTTCATCGTCAAGGCCTTCCTCGACCAGGCGGCCTGCACCGCGCTGATCGAGCGGATCGACGCCTCGCGGCGGCCATCGGACATTTCCGACGATCTTGGGATCCCGCATTTCCGCACCAGCGAGACCTGCGACCTCGAATCCGCCGATCCGGTCGCTGCCAAGGTCGATGAGCAGATTTCGCAGTTGCTTGGGTTGCCGCTCGAGTGTGGCGAGCCGCTGCAGGGGCAGCGCTACGCGCCGGGGCAGGAGTTTAAGCCGCATACCGATACGTTCAACCCGGGCGGCTACGATTACCTGATCCACACCGCGCGGGGCGGCCAGCGCACCTGGACGGCGATGATCTATCTGAACCAGCCCGAAGACGGCGGAGCAACCCGCTTCAAGACCATTGGCAAGACCGTCCAGCCACAGATCGGGAAGCTGCTCGCCTGGAACAATTTGCTGCCCGACAAAATGCCAAACTCCGCCACGCTGCACCAGGGAATGAAGGTCCGGCGCGGGACCAAGTACATATTGACCAAGTGGTTCCGCGAACGCGACGCCGCGCGCTGAACGGTCCGCTGGAGCGGGCGAAGGGATTCGAACCCTCGACCCCAACCTTGGCAAGGTTGTGCTCTACCCCTGAGCTACGCCCGCTCGAAGCGTCAGCCGCGGCGGGTGCCGGCGGCTAAGGTGGCGGGCGCCTAGCATGGGCCGCCGCCCGCCTGCAAGCACCCGCTTCGCCTTGTTGCTGGCGCCCTCCCGGCCCATATGCGGGCCGATTCCAACGGTGAAAGGAATAGCGTGGCAACCCTGGGACTGAGCGAAGCCGAGCAGGAAGCCGTCGCCAAGCTCGAGCGCGACGTCATCGAGCCGTCGATGACCAACCTCGTGCTGCTCGATTTCTGGGCGGAATGGTGCGGCCCGTGCAAGCAATTGTCGCCGGTGCTGGAAAAGATCGCCGCCGATTATGCCGAGCAGTCGGTGAAGCTGGTCAAGATCGACGTCGACAAGGACAAAGTGATCGCTGCCCAGTTCCGAGTGCAATCGCTCCCGACCGTCTATGCTTTTTACCAGGGGCAGCCGGTCGCAGACCTGACCAATTACCGGACCGAGGGGCAGCTCACCCGCATCCTCGACCAGCTGCTGCAGCAGCTCGACGTCCCTGCCGCCGCCGACGCGGGCGCGGCGCATGCCGAGATCGGGCCGCTGCTGGCGATGGGCGAGGAGGTGCTCGCCGGCGGCGATTCGCAGCGCGCGCTCAGCATTTTCCGGCAGGCGCAGGAGTTGGCGCCGGACGATCCCGCTGTCGTCGGCGGCCTCGTCCGGGCGCTTGTCGCCAGCGGCGACACAGCTGAAGCCCGAACAGTGCTGGACGCGCTTGCTCCGGCGCTCGCCCAGGATGTGGCCGTGGCCCGCGCCCGAGCGGCGCTTGACCTTGCCGAGGCTGCTCCGGCCGGGAGCATTGCGGAGCTCGAGCAGCGGGTCGCGTCGAACCCCGACGACCTCGATGCACGCTTCGAGCTGGCCGGCGCAGCGATGGCCGCTGACCGCGACCAGGCGGCTGATAACTTGTTCGAGATCATCGCTCGCGACAAGGACTGGAACGAGGGCGCCGCGCGCAAGCGGCTGCTGCAATTGCTCGAGGCGCAGAGCCTGGAAGACCCGTGGGCGCGGGCGCAGCGCCGGCGCTTGTCGGCGCTGCTGTTCACGTGAGCGGAGCACTGCCGATAAGGGTGCCTCTGTTCCCGCTGCCCGGTGCGATCCTGTTTCCGCGAAGCCAGCTGCCGCTGCACATCTTCGAGCCGCGCTATCGGCAGATGGTGCGCGAAGCGATCGACGGCGGCGGCCACATCGGCATGATCCAGCCGCAGTCGCCCGACCGCGACGATCATCAGGCGCCGCTGTTCAGTGTCGGCTGCGCCGGCGAGATCGTCGGCATCGAGGAACTCGAGGACGGGCGGTTCAACATCGTCCTGACCGGCACCAACCGTTTCCGGCTGACCCAGGAGGTCGAGCTTGGCACGCCGTATCGCAACGCCGACATCGACGTTGCCGCCTTCGACGACCGCGAGCCGGATCCGCTCGGGCTTGCGCAACGCTCTGAAGTCGAGCGCGAGGCGCGGCGGCTGGGCGATGCGTTGGGACTCGTCGTCGACTGGGCAGCCGTAGAGCGGCTCGACGACGAGATGCTGGTCAACGCCATCGCCCAGGTCGCGCCGTTCGACGTGTCGGCCAAGCAGGTTCTGCTTGAAGCCGAGACTCTGGACTCCCGCGCTGACCTGCTGGTGCAGCTGATGCAATTCCTTCGGCTCAGCCAGGGCGGAGTCGAGCTTCAGCCGACCCTTCAATAAGCTCAGATAGGCAGGCCGCGGAGCAGCAAAGGAAGCTGCCCGCTGGTGCCGCGCGCTTCGCTCATCAGCTGATTGCGGACCGGGCCGATGCGGTTGATCAGCCCCATGCCGAAGCGGCGGACGGCAGAGGCGGCGCGGCCGCGGATGCCGTAGATCCGAGCCAGGCTGTCGGTGGCGACGGCAACCGAAAGGCTGTCGAGCGAGCGCCAGCGCTGATAGCGGTCGAGCAGCTGCCGGTCGCCCATGTCGAGACCGAGCCGAGCGCCTTCGACCAGCACCTGGGCGAGCGCCGCCGCGTCGCGAAAGCCGAGGTTCAGGCCCTGGCCCGCGATCGGGTGGACGGCGTGCGCCGAATCCCCGACCAGCGCCAGCCGCTGGGCCGTGATCTGCGCCGCATGATGAAAGCCGAGCGGATAGGTTGAGCGCGGCGCGGCAAGCGCGATCTCGCCGAGGAAGCCGCCCATCGCTGCGCGCGCTTCGGCGGCGAAATCCTCGTCGTCTAGCGACAGGAACCCGGCTGCGTCGTCGCTTCGCACCGACCAGACGATCGCCGAGCGGTGGCCGCCGTCATCATCGGTCATCGGCAGCAGCGCGAACGGGCCTGACGGATAGAAGATCTCGTACGCGACATTCTCGTGCGGCCGCTCGTGGCGGAGTACGGAAACGATGGCGGTGTGATTGTATCGCCAGCGAGCGACGCGAATTGCGCTGGCCTCCCGGGTCGGCGAATGGCGGCCGTCGGCGGCGATCAGCAGCGGTGCGTTGAGTTTGCGGCCGTCCTCGAGCCCGACAACGACGCCGTGCTCGGTGCGCTCGCGTGACGCTACCCGCGACCGCCACAGCAGCCACAGGTTGGACGCAGTTTCCGCCCGGGCGCGAAGGGCGGCGCGAAGGTGCCGATTCTCGTGCATCCAGCCGAGTGGCTCGTCGTCGGCACCCGGCTCGAACTGCAGGCCGCCCGGCTCGAGCCCGTCGGCGACAGCGATCCGGAGGATCGGGCAGCCGGGCTCGGGCAGATGGTCGGAAACGCCGATCGTACGCAGCATCCGCATCGAACTCGACGAGACCGCGCTGGTTCGGCCGTCAAACGCGGCCCCAACACGCTGGTCGGGGTCCGCGGGGTCGACGAGGATCGCCGAGATGCCACCTGAATCCAGGGCCGACGCAAGCGCCAGCCCGACCAGTCCGCCCCCCAGAATGATCACGTCGGCCCGGTCCATGGCGCCCCACTAGCGTCCCTCTATCGAGCTGACGAGAGGTCCAAAAAGGTGACGTCGAGACTAGGTGCTTGCCGTGGAGTCCGCGAAAGGGCATTTTACCGAACGACTGGTGGGGGTTGAGACGATGGCGACGGCTGCGGCACGAGCGCGCAACGACCTGGGGCCGGACTGGCGCGACAAGCTTCGCGCCAGCGTTCGACGCTTTGCGCTTCGAAGCATCGGCGCGGCGCTTCTCGCGCTAAGCGCTGCCGGCGCCGTCGCGCTTGCCACCCACAACAGCACCGACGCATCGTTTACCACCGCCGCCGGGGGGCAGCCCGTCAACTGGCTGGGCAGCTTCGGCGCATATCTGAGCGACCTGCTGCTGCTGCTGTTCGGTCTGGGCTCGATCGTTTTCCTGCCGGTCATTGCGCTTGCCGGCCTGCGCCTGCTGCGCACGGAATCGCCAGGACGGATGCGCCGCGGCCTGCTCGTCGCGACCGCCGCGGCGGTCCTGATCGGACTTGCTTTGGGCCTGGCCAGCAGCTCGGCGGTCGCCGGGCTTCCAAGCGGCTGGGGCGGCGCCCTTGGCCTAGCCGGCGCCGCCGGCGTCAACGCGGCGATTGGGTTGATCCCCGACCAGCAGTTCGCTGCGCCGGTGCGAATCGCGGTGCTGATCCTGTTCGCGGCCGCGGGACTGGTCGTCGCCTTCCTCTCGCTTGGCCTTACTCAGGACGAGAAGGACGGCCTTGCAGGCCTGTTCAGGCGCCGGCCGCGAGAGCAAGCGGCGGTGCCGAGGAAAACCGAAACCGCGCGCGACGAGGCTGGCGCGATCGCCGCTCCGCCGAGGTCGAGGCCCAGCGTTTCGGTTGTCGAGCCCACCAAGCCGGCCAACCGCTCCGGCGGCGCGGCGCGGCGAACCGCTGCCCAGCAGACCCTGGCACTTGGCGACGATTACGTGCTTCCGGATATCGGCTTGCTGGCGCCGGTGGTCGAGAAAGGCCGCATGCAGATCGACCGCGCCGCGCTCGAGCGCAATGCGCGGATCCTCGAATCGGTGCTCGAGGACTTTCACGTGCGCGGCGACATCGTCGAGGTTCGCCCGGGGCCAGTCGTCACCATGTACGAGCTCGAGCCGGCAAGCGGAATCAAGGCCAGCCGGGTGATCCAGCTGGCCGACGACATCGCCCGCAACATGCAGGCGATCTCCGCGCGGGTGGCGATCATCCCGGGCCGCAGCGTGATCGGGATCGAACTGCCCAATCCCAAGCGGGAAGGGGTGGTGCTGTCGGAGCTGGTGCAGGCCGACGCCTTTGCCGACGCGACAATGTCGCTGCCGTTGATTCTGGGCAAGAATATCGCCGGCGATCCGGTGATCGCCGACCTCGCGCCGATGCCGCATCTGCTGGTCGCTGGAACCACCGGATCGGGCAAGTCGGTCGGCCTCAACTGCATGATCGTGTCGCTGTTGTACCGGCTCAACCCCGAGCAATGCCGGTTGATCATGATCGATCCCAAAATGCTCGAGCTCAGCACTTACGAGGGCATCCCGCACTTGCTGGCGCCGGTGGTGACCGAGCCGGGCAAGGCGATCCGGGCGCTCAAATGGACGGTCGAGCAGATGGAGGAGCGCTATCGGATGATGGCCAACCTCGGGGTGCGCGCGCTGCCCAGCTTCAACGCCAAGGTGCGCGAAGCCAAGGCCAAGGGCACGCAGCTCGGGCGCCAGGTGCAGACCGGTTACAACGCCGACACCGGCCAGCCGATCTACGAAGTCGAGCAGCTGGAGTATGAGGTGTTGCCGCAGATCGTCGTCGTCGTCGACGAGCTCGCCGATTTGATGATGACCGCCGGCAAGGAGGTCGAGTTCCTGATCCAGCGGCTGGCACAGAAGGCGCGCGCCGCCGGAATTCACCTGATCATGGC
>JACCSV010000232.1 GCA_013812805.1 Sphingomonas sp.
ATTGAGTGAGCGAACTCCGGCTGTATAGCGGCGCGATGCCGTCCGATGCCCGCACCCGCGAATATCGAAGCGGATCCGACCCGCGGACGCTTCGCGACGCGCTCGGCTGCTTTGCCACTGGAGTAACAGTGGTCACCGCTCACTCGGCGCCAGGAGTGCCGGCCGGGCTGACCGTCAACAGCTTCACCTCGGTATCGCTGGACCCGCCGTTGCTGCTGGTGTGCATTCACAAGCAAGCGGCGAGCGCCGATGCGCTGATTGGAGCGTCACATTTCGCGGTCAACGTGCTGCAGAATGCGCAACAGCCGGCGTCGATGCGCTTTTCGACGCGCGACGAGGACCGCTTCGGGACGACCCCCTGGTCATGCGGCGAAGCCGGAGCGCCGATCCTCAAGGATTCGCTGAGCGTGTTCGAATGCGAGCGCTTCGCTGTCTATGACGGCGGCGACCACCACATCTTGGTTGGCCAGGTGGTGAAGGCCAGCTTCGACGAGAGCCTCGATCCGCTGCTTTTCTTTCGAGGACGGTATCGCCGGCTCCACTTCGATTAAGGCTTAGACGATTTCCGGCGGGCAATCCGCCGGCTCGGCCTTGTGGCGGGGTCGAAGGTGCATCAGCGCGACGATGACCCCGCCGACCAGCAGCCCGCCGACCGAGGCGGCGAGCGCATTGGCCAGCCATTCGACCACCGGGACTGCGACCCCGATTCCCGTCGCGACTGAGTGGGCGCCGGCGTGGACTGCCTTGGGCAGCGTGTCGAAATGCATTTCCTCCATTCCGTGGAGGATGATGCCGCCCCCGACCCACAGCATCGCCGCGGTGCCGATGCCGGACAGGCCGGTGAGGAGATAGGGAACGCCATGGACCAGGCCGCGTCCGATCGCACGGGTCGCCGCGCCCCGGCGCTGGGCGAGATGCAGCCCGATGTCGTCGAGCTTCACGATCACGGCGACGACCCCATAGACGCAAACGGTAATCAGGAACGCGACTAGCACCAGCGCCGCCGCCTTCATCACGAAGCTGGATTCGCCGAGGCTGGCAAGTGCGATCACCATGATCTCGGCGGAGAGAATGAAGTCGGTGCGGACGGCGCCGGCGACCTGGCGCGCCTCGAGCTCGGCCGGAGTCTCGGTGGTGAGCAGCTCGCACTCGTCGTGATGGTCTCCGGTCAGCTTTTCGAGGATTTTCTCGGTCGCTTCAAAGGAAAGGTAGGCGCCGCCGAGCATCAGAATCGGAGCGATCAGGAACGGCGCGAAGGCCGCCAGCAGGAGCGCAATCGGCAAGATCACCAGCAGCTTGTTGCGCAAGCTGCCGACCGTGATCTTGGCGATGATCGGAAGCTCGCGATCGGGGCTGAGCCCGGTCATGTAGCGCGGCGTGACCGCGGTATCGTCGATGACCACGCCTGCGGCCTTGGTGCCCGCCTTGCCGGCGGCGGCGCCGACATCGTCGATCGAGGCCGCGGCGAGCTTGGTCAGGGTCGCGACATCGTCGAGCAAAGCGATAAGGCCGGAGGGCATGGGCGTGCCTTTGCCGAACTTGCGGTCAGGACGCAATTCGCGCAGTGCCGCGCCGATGCTGGGGATCGACTTCATCAGGGCCAACCGCGAGGCGGTTGAGGGCGCGATCGGGGCGAAGAACGTCCAGCTGGACCTCTCCTCGCTGCTCGAGCTCGACGCCGAAGCCAAAGCCCTGAAGACGCGGATCGACGAGCTCCGCGCGACGCGCAACGCGGTCAGCGCTCGGTTCAAGAGTGCCTCGCCGGAAGAGAAAGCCGAGCTTGGCCGCGCCGCCAAGGAAGCCGGCACGCAAGCCTCGGAGCTGGAAGCGCAACTCGCGGACAGGCAGTCGGCGCTGAAAGCGCTGATGCTGAAGGTGCCGAACATCCCTTATGCCGGCGCTCCGGTGGGGCCGGACGAGAGCGCCAACGTGGTGGTGCGCACCGAGGGCCGGCCGCGCAAGTTCGACTTCGAGCCGCTCGACCATGTTGCGTTGATCGAGCAGAACGACTGGGCCGATCTGTCGCGGATCACCCAGGTGTCGGGATCGCGCACCTATTGCCTCAAGGGCCCGCTGGCGCTGCTCGAAACCAAGCTGATGGGCTGGGCGCTGGAGACGATTTCGAAGGCCGGGTTCACCCCGATCACCGTGCCCGCGATCGCCAGGCCGCAAGCCTTCTTCAACCAGG
>JACCSV010000138.1 GCA_013812805.1 Sphingomonas sp.
GCGAGCATCAGGAGATCCTGCAGACCTATCGCATGTTTGCTTATGACGAGGGCTGGTCGCGGCGGATCAACGCGGCGATCGACAGCGGACTGACCGCCGAAGCGGCGATCGAGCGGGTCCAGCAACGCACCCGCGCACGGATGCGTGAAATCGACGACCCGCTGCTGCAGGAGCGGATGCATGACCTCGAGGATTTGTCGAACCGTTTGATGCGGATCGTCTCCGGGCGGATGGGCACCGCCGCGCAGACCGGCCTCACCCACGACACGGTGCTGGTCGCGCGCAACCTAGGGCCCGCCGAGCTGCTCGAATATGACCGCCGCCGACTGAAGGCGGTGGTGCTCGAGGAAGGATCGCTGACCGCGCACGTGACCATCGTCGCCCGGGCGATGGGGGTGCCGGTGATCGGACGACTCCAGGACATCCGCCACTCGCTCGAGGAAGGCGACACGGTCTTGGTCGACGGCTACAACGGCAGCGTGATGATCCGCCCGACGCGGACGCTCGTCAGCAGCTTCGACCAGAGGATGGCGCTTCGACAGAAGAAGCGCGCGCAGACTGACGCCGCGCGGCTGCTTCCAGCGCACTCACTAGACGGCGTCGACGTCAGTGTGATGGTCAACGCTGGGCTGGCGGAGGACGCGGCTTCGCTTGAACTCACCGGCGCTGATGGAATCGGCCTGTTCAGGACCGAGTTCCAGTTCCTAGTTTCGGCGACGCTGCCAGGCCGCGAGAGCCAGCAGCGATTGTACAAGAAGGTGCTCGATGCGGCGGGCGGTAAGCCGGTCGTGTTCCGGACGCTCGATATCGGCGGCGACAAGGCCCTGCCCTATCTGTCCGAAATCCACGAGGAGGCGGAGAATCCGGCGATAGGCTGGCGGGCGCTGCGACTGTCGCTCGATCGCTCGACGCTTATGAAGGCGCAGGCGCGGGCATTGATCCAGGCCGCCTCGGGCCGGGTTTTGCGGGTGATGTTCCCGATGGTCTCGGAACCGTGGGAGTATGAAGAGGCGCGCAAGCTGTTCGAGGAGCAGCTCGAGTGGGCGCGCCAAGGGCACCGGGCCAAGCCGACGCGGATCGAGTTTGGCGCGATGCTCGAGGTTCCGTCGCTCGCCGAGATGCTCGATCAGTTGCTCCCGCGCGTCGATTTCCTGTCGATCGGAACCAACGACCTCACCCAGTTCCTGTTCGCCGCCGACCGCGCCGACCCGCGGCTTGCCGAACGCTACGACTGGCTGAGCCCGGCGATCCTTCGCTTCCTCAAGCGGGTGATCGACAGCGCCAACGCGGCCGGCGTCCCGGCACGGATTTGCGGCGAGATGGGCGGTCGGCCGCTGGAGGCGATGGCGCTGATCGGCCTTGGAGTGGAGCGGTTCTCGATCACTCCCGCGGCCGTCGGCCCGATCAAGGCGATGGTCCGCTCGCTCGACGTGGCCGCGATCAGGACCCGCATGCAGCAATTGCTCCTGAGGCCGCCGCACGACATGCGCCGGGCCCTGTCGGACTGGGCGCGGCGGCATCGGGTCATGCTCGGCTGATAATTCGCCCGGTCGGCTGTTGACACTGCCTGCAGCGGCTTCGACAAAAGCCCCGAGAGGGAGCGGAATGGACGAAACAGAGGCGACCCAGATGCCGACCGTCGGCGAGCAGCTGCGCGCCGCGCGCGAGAGCAAGACGCTGTCGCTGGAGGACATCGCCACTTCGACGCGAATCCCGCGGCGGCACCTCGAAAGCCTCGAGTCCGGGGACTGGTCACGGCTCCCGGCGCCGACTTACAGCGTCGGCTTCGCCAAAAGCTACGCCGGCGCCGTCGGGCTCGACCGCACCGCCATCGGCGAGCAACTGCGCGCCGAGATGGGCGGCAAGCGTACCGCCACCCGCACGCCGGAGGTGTTCCAGCCGGCCGACCCGGCCCGAACCATGCCCAAGTGGTTGGTGCTCGCCGCGATCGCCTCGGTAATCGTGATCGCGCTGCTGTTCTCCTGGTTCCAGAATCGCTCGCTAACGGCGCCGGATGACGTCCCGGCCGCGGAAGTCTTGGCTCCTGCGCCCGATGCCGCTCCGGCCCAGCAGCCGCAGCCCGCGGCCGGCGGCCCGGTGGTGGTGACGGCCACCGAGCCATCGTGGATCCAGATATCCGACGGCGGCAGGACATTGTTTCAGGGTGAGCTTGCGCCGAACCAGCCCTACCAGGTGCCCGCAACCGCGACCGCGCCGCTGCTTCGCGCCGGCAAGCCCGAGGCCTTGCGGGTTACCGTCGGCGGCGCCCCGGCGCCGCCGGTCGGGCCTGCTGGCCAGGTCGCGTCGAATGTCAGCCTGCTTGGTCCCGACTTGATGCGGGCCCGAACTGCGACCGCGCCGCCCGGGGGCGCAGCTGCGCAATAGATGATCGACACGAACGCTGCCGCTTGGCAGATTGGCCATTGAATTGGTTGGGGGAATTTGAATGACGTCTGGGCTTCCGCGACTTGCGCTGACGGCGGCATCGCTGTTCCTGATGCTTGCTACGCCGGCACTCGCGCAGCGCGGCCCGTCGCCCGAGCAGCAGATCTTCGCGCTCCAGCAGCAGCTCGCCGCCTCGCAGGCCGCCGCCATCCGTGCCGAGCAGCGGCTCACGGCCATTGAGCGGCAGCTGCAGCAGATCGTCAACAGCTCGGAAACCGGCACCCATCGCCTCGGCGTCCTGGAATCCAGTGTCCAGCAGCTGAGGACCGAGCAGGATGCCCGCATTGCCGCGCTGGAGCGCAGCACCGCCTCCGCGCCGGCGCCCGCCACTCCAGCGGTGGCTGCAGATTCAGAAGAGCCAGCGGCGGGGTCCGCGCCCGAGATCCGCAACTCGACGCCGGCTCAACCCGACGCAGCGGCGACCGAGGCCGCGCCCGACGCGGGCGAAGATGCATATACCGAGGGCTTCAATCTTTGGGAGGAGCGGCGGTATGACGCTGCGATCGCCTCGCTGCGCGCCTTCACTTCTGCTTTTCCCAGGCACCGGCGGGTCAGCTGGGCCAACAATCTCACCGGCCGCGCCTATCTCGACAAGGGCGAAGCGCGCGCCGCCGCGGAGGTGCTGCTGGCCAACTATCGCTCCAACCCCAAGGGCGGCCGAGCGCAGGACAGCCTCTATTATCTCGGCCAGGCACTGGCCAAGCTTGGCCAGTCGGAGCAGGCGTGCAAGGCCTATGCCGAGCTGACCAGCGTTTATGGCTCGGCGGTCCGAGCCGAGCTTCAGGCGCTGGTCGACAGGGCGCAGGCGCAGGCCAGTTGCCGCTAGAGCCGGCGCCTGAACTCGTCACCCGCTTCGCCGCCCGGCTCGACCGGCTGATCCCGCCGCCAGCAAGCCTCGGACTGGCGGTTTCCGGGGGAGGCGACAGCGTCGCATTGCTGCTGCTTGCGGCCGCGGCGCGGCCGGGCAAGATCGAGGCTGCGACGGTCGATCATTCGCTTCGCCCGCAAAGCGAAGCTGAGGCCACTGGCGTTGCCGACTTGTGCAAGCGCCTTGGTGTCCCGCACGCCACGTTGAAGGTGCGGTGGGAGGAGCAACCCGAGACTGCGATCCAGGAGCGCGCCCGCGCCGAGCGCTACCGGCTGCTTGGCAATTGGGTCACCGAACGCGGCCTGGCCGCGCTCGCCACCGCTCATCACCTCGACGACCAGGCCGAAACCTTGCTGATGCGGCTTGCCCGCGGCGCTGGAGTCCGCGGCCTTGGTGCGATCCGTCCGCTCGGGCCGATGCCCGGCAGCAGCCACAGGCTGGTGCGCCCGCTGCTCGGCTGGAGCCGCAACGAGTTGCGCCAGATTTGCGAGGCGGCGGGAGTCGAGCCGGTCGACGACCCGAGCAACGACAATGAGCAGTTCGAGCGCGTTCGCGTCCGCCGAGAGCTGGCGCGAGCCGACTGGCTCGACCCGCGGGCGGTCGCCCGAAGCGCGTTCAACCTGGCAGCGGCCGACGCGGCGCTCGATTGGGCGGCGGCGCGCGAGTGGGAGCGGTCCGTTGATCGCCAGACGCAGCAGATTGCCTATCGCCCGGCCGGGACGCCGCTCGAAATCCGCCGGCGGATCGTCGAACGGGCGGTCGGACTCGTTGCTACCGAAAGCATAGGCACCCCGCTGCGTGGGCGCGAGATCGACAGGCTACTCGAACTGCTCGCCGCGGGCGGAACGGCGACATTACGCGGCGCTCGTTGCAGCGGCGGGGAGGTGTGGACATTCTCGCCGGCGCCGCCGCGCCGGCCGGGGTGATTCACAAGAGGTCGGCTAGCGCAGCCTCGATCAGAACTGGAACGGGCCGGCGGAGAAATGCCGATGCGTGGGCCGTTCCTGCGGGCGCAGTGCGCAGTCGATTTCCCCGACTGCGGTCGCCAGCAGGTCGAACCGCGCCGCCAGATCGAGATGGGCGTGACGAGCCCGGGCGTCGGCGGCCTTGGCCGCCGCACTGCGCTCTGCCTCTGCTCGCCGGACGTAGTAGGTTTGCTCCGATTCCATATCTTTCCGGTAGCATAGAATTTCCCGCGCGTAGCCAACATGCGTTAGGATGGCGCCGGCCGCGTCACCCCGTTCACCCGACCCTAAGCCTGCATTGTTATTAAGGCGATTGCGCCTATTTTATAGCGACAGGCGCCCTGCTGCGTGACGAGAGGCCGAATGGACGAGAAAAAACCGGCGAATCCCTGGGTGAAAAGCCTGCTGATCTGGGTCGGCATCCTGTTCGGCCTGGTGCTATTCGTGCAAATGGTCGGCGGCGGCTCCAGCGCCACGGCGGGCCAAGCGATCCCGTATTCCGACTTCGTCCGCCAGGTCGACGAAGGCAATGTCCGCTCGGTGACCATGGCCGGCTCGACCTCGGGCAACTCGAACATCACCGGCAAACTTGCCGACGGCGCCGCCTTCCGCACCGTCGCTCCGGCTGACGCCCAGGTTTCCGAAAAGCTCGTTGCCCGCGGCGTCGACGTTCAGGTCAAGGCCGAAGAGCAGTCGAGCTTCTGGTTGATCCTGCTTTACCAGTCGATGCCGTTCCTGCTGATCCTCGGCATCAGTTTCTTCATCATGCGCCAGATGCAGAAGAACGCCGGCTCGGGAGCGATGGGCTTCGGCAAGTCGCGCGCCAAGATGCTCACCGAGAAGCAGGGCCGAGTGACGTTCGCGGATGTTGCCGGCATCGATGAAGCCCGCGAAGAACTCGAGGAAATCGTCGAATACCTCAAGGATCCGGGCAAGTTCGCGCGGCTGGGCGGCAAAATCCCCAAGGGCGCGCTGCTGGTTGGCTCGCCTGGCACCGGCAAGACTCTGCTCGCCCGCGCCATCGCCGG
>JACCSV010000139.1 GCA_013812805.1 Sphingomonas sp.
GCCGCGATCCGCGCCAGCAACTGGCGGTCGAGGATGAAATTCTGGCCGAGCGCCTTGCTTGCGTTGAGCCCGTGCCGGGCGATGACATCGCGAAGCGGCTCCGGCGCTTCGCTCACGCACCGTCCGAGCGATATTGCGCGCATTGCGCCGCCATCCGGATTGCCGCCGCCATCGGCCGCGGGTCGGCGCGGTCCTCGCCGGCGATATCGAAGGCGGTGCCGTGGTCCGGCGAAGTGCGAATGATCGGCAGGCCCAGGGTGATGTTGACGCAATCGGCGAAGTGGAGCGCCTTGACCGGGATCAGCGCCTGATCGTGGTAGAGGCACAGCGCCGCGTCATATTTCGCCCGCGCGCTTTCGTGGAACATGGTGTCGGCCGGGTGCGGGCCGGTCACTCGCCAGCCTTCGGCCCGAAGCGCGGCAATTGCCGGCTCGACGATGTCGATCTCTTCGCGGCCGAGCCGGCCGCCTTCACCCGCGTGGGGATTGAACCCGGCCACGGCCAGCCGCGGCTCGGCGATCCCGAAGCTGCGCTGCAGCCCGCGCAGCGTCGTCCGCCCGCGCGATTCAATGAGCGCCGAGGTCAGGTGCCGGGTCACGTCGATCAAGGGCACATGGGTCGTCACCGGGACCGTCCGAAGCGTCGGGCCGGCGAGCATCATCACGACATTCCGCGACGCGACCCCACAGCGCTCGGCGACGAACTCGGTCTGCCCGGGATGCGAAAAGCCGATTCCGTACAGCTGCTCCTTGGACACCGGCCCGGTGACGACCGCGCGGGCAGTGCCCGACCGCGCCAGCCCGACCGCAATCTCGAGGCAATCGAGCGAACAATGGGCGCCGGCAACGGACGGATGGCCGGCGATCCCCGCCTCGGCCGACGGAAGCGCCAGCAGCGGCAGGCCGAGGTCGAAGGCGCTATCCGCCTCGCGCGGGTCGTCGATGGTTGCAATCGGACCGTCCCACACGGCACTCAACGCGCGCGGGTCGCCGATCGCCAGGAACGGCGGCAGCGTGAACCGGTCGCGGTGGTCCCAGCATTTGCCGATGACCTCCGGACCGATCCCGGCCGGATCGCCCAGCGAGATCGCGAGCGGCGGGAACGGGCGCGCCATTCCAGCCCGCCCTAGCGGAATTCGATTACCGCATCACGGCGAAGATCGCGAAGGAACCGGCGCGACCGCGAGTTGAGCCGCTCCTCGTTGATCTGAGCATAGACCTGGTCATAGCTGGGCATCGTCGGGTCGGTCTCGTCGCGGCCGCAGATCACCAGCGTGCGAACGCCCTCCTCGATCGATCCGAACGGGCGCGTTGCCTGCCCGACCTGCATCGGCAGCATGATTTCCTGAAGCGCTGTCGGAAGGTCGCGAAGTTTGACGTTGTCGCTCTGCACGACTTCGCCATTGAACTCGCTGGCAATCTTTTCGGCACCGCCGCAGCCGCCGACGCTCTGGGCCGCTTCGGCGAACCTGCTAACCAGCGATTCCGAGGCTGCACGAGAATTTCCCGCCGGGAAGCTGATCGAAACCTGCTTGAGGCTGAACACCGCGCTGCGCGGGTCCGCGACCAGGATGTTGCGGGCGTCCTGCACGGCGACGATCGAAACGCCGCCGGGGATGGCGATTGGCTCGCTGACCTGCCCGGGCGACATCGTCCGCAAGGTCGCGGCGATCGGTTGCGGCAGCAGCTCGGGCCTAACCCAACCAAGGTCGCCGCCGACCGCGGCGGTCGAGGCTTCCGAATATTGGCGGGCGTACGCGACGAACGATCCGCCCGCGCGAAGCTGTTCGAGGATCTGATTGGCTTTCGCAACCGTCTCCGCCGGATTGGCGCTGGTGTTGGGAAGGTAGATTTCGCCGACGCGATACTCACGGGCGCCCTTCGACGCATTGAGTCGGTCGATCACCGCTTTGACTTCATCCTCGCCGACGCTGATCGAGCTTTCGATCTTGGCGCGCTGCAACCGGTCCCAGGCAAGCTCGCCCTCGATCTGCCGGCGCAAGGTCCGGATCGACGAGCCACGCGCCACGAGGTAGGCATCCAGCTGGTCCGGGGACTGCTTGTTGTTCTCCGACACGCGAGTAATCGCCCGGTCGATGTCCCTGGCGCTGATGGTGATCTTCTCGACCCGCGCGGCCTGGATTTGCAGCGATTCGTCGATCAAGTTGCGCAGAACCTGCTGACGAAGCTCAGTGAGCCGCTCGGCGGGGATTTCCCCTTCGTTGGCGATTGCCAGCAGCGCCAGCCGCTGGTCGACGTCGGTCTGAGTGATGACCTCGCCGTTGACGATCGCCGTCGCCTTGACGACGGATGGCATGGTGGCGCCAAACAGCTGCGGGTTTGACGGCAACCGCAGGGCGCTGACGCTGCTCGGAGCGGGCGGTTGCGCGGGCTGGCTGGCGGTCTGCGCGACGGCCGCGGTCGCTACGCCAAAGCCAAGCGCGACGATAGCCGAACGAAGCCTTAAACGCGTCGAATTGGAAGCTGCCACTTACTTGTTTTCCCTTATTGCCCTGTAAATTTCCGCGAAGCTGCCAATAGCTCGGCCCGCTGAACGCAGCCTTAGCGGCCAAGTCCCTTGAGGGCGATCTGCAGAGCGAAGGTGTTGCCTCCGCGAAACCCGCCGAGACGCTCATAATCGCGCCGCCACGTAACGCCAAGTACCAGACAGTCGTCCTCGTAGGCGACGCCCAGCCGGTTGCGGACCGGCGCAAAGCCGTCGGATATCGACAGTGGGTCCTCATCGGCATCGGTAAGGTCGAGCACCGTCGCTCCGAAAACCGACCAGTAGCGGGCGAACTTCACCCGCCCCGCAAGCCGCAACTCTTCCTTGTCGCGAAGGTCCTCGACCGTCTCGGCGATGTTGCGATTCAGCCGAATATACCCGATCTGAGCATAGGTCTCGCTCGAGCCAATGGTGAGGTCCGCCTCGTTCCGGCGCACCGCCAAATCGTCCTTGTCGAGCCGGTAGCGGTGAGTAAGGTCGACGAAGTTGCCGTAGCGCACCCGCGTCCGGCCGACGATGTCGGACACGGGATCGGTTAAGCCCGTGCCTTCCGGGAAAATGCCGGGCTCGCGGCTGATCCGAAGGCTCTGCCCGATGACGCTGCTGATCGACAGGCTGGGCCGATCGTAAGCCCATTCCACGCCGAAGGTGACACGGGAACCGTCCTCCCAGCGGTCATAGCCGGCGAAGCGATTGAGCGCGAACAGGTTGCTGTCCTCGAGCTCGACCGCGCGTGCGTCTTCATTGGGGATCGACAGGTTTGCAGTGGGCGGTGTCGCGACGATCTGAATTCGAGGGGTCACCCGCTGGATGCCACCGAACAGCGGACCGATCAGCGGCCACTGCAGGTCAGCGGCCAGCGCTCCGATCGCCCGTGCGTGCCAGCCATCGGTGCCGCGATAAATAGGCACTTCGGTCTCTTCGGATTCATCGGTGTGATAGACATCGCCGCGAGCGTAAGCGGTCAGCGTCAACTGCTGACCCCATGGCGTCAGCCGCCGCGAGTCCCATCTGGCGCTAGCGAAAGCGCGCTGGGTGTCCTGGCCGTCGACCCTGATGATGGACAGGCTGTTGGCTTGCAATTGCACCTTGCCGCCGATCACCCGTGGCTGCAGGTTCAAGCGGGCGTCGATTGCCGGAAGCGCGATCGGGATCTGACCCTGCTCATCATCAACACGAAGCCCCTGGAACGCCCAGCCGGCGATCGACACGTAGCTGTCGGGGGTAATGCGCTCGGCGTTGATCGAATTGCGCAGCCGAGCGTCGCGGGTGATGTCGTAGCGGCGGGTGACGGTCTTGTCGCTGGCCAGCCTGGAAAAGCCGGTGACCGTCCACAGCGGACCGAACTGGAAGCGGCCGTTCGCTTCAAGGTAACCGCGCGGGCTTCGGTCGTCCGCCGGGTTCTCGGTCAGATCGTCCTTCTCGATACGGCTGTAGGCGAGGAAGCCGCCGACCTGAAACGCGCCGTTGCTGCCCAGCTGCCGATACTTGGCCTCGAGCGCCGGGGGCGTGCCGGTGTAGACGTGCGGCGTTATCGTCAGGTCGCGATTGGAGGCGATGCGCCAATGATAGGGAAGCGCAACTTCGAACCCGTTGCTTCGGGAAATCTTGAGGTCAGGCGGAAGCCAGCCCGTCGCGCCTTCGTCCGGGGAGACGCTGAAAATCGGCAGCAGCCGCAGCGTTACCCCGAATATCCGCAACCGGCCGCCCCGGAATCGAACCCGGCCGTTGGCGGGGTCGTGAATCACCTGGGCGGCGGTGATCGTCCAGCTCGGGTTGCGCGGGCACCCGGCCTCGGTGGTCACCGGGCAAGCGGAATAGGCTGCATTCTCGAGCGTCGTGATATTGCCGTTGCGGATGCCGCGCTCGGCAACGATCCGCCCGCCGCTCTCCAGCGCGACCAGCAAATTGTCGACGGTTCCGTCGCGCAGGCTGTCGGTGAGGAGGACGGAATCGCCGATCAGCCGGTCGCCCTGCGGGTTGACGACGACGACATTGCCCCGGGCCCGGACCTCGCCGGTCGCGCGGTTCCAGACCAGCTGGTCGGCGGCCAGGTAATTGCCCTCCCGCGACATGCGAACGCGGCCCGAGGCGGTAACGATTTCCGTGGCGTTGTCGTAAGTAACCTGGTCGGCGCTGAAGTCGACGGCCGGTTCGAGGCTCACGGGAGGGGCGCCCGCCCCTTGCGCGTTCACGGCAGTCAGCGGCGCAAGCAGGAGCGGCAGGGCCGTCCACCAGACCAGTCGACTACGCAAAACCCTTCGCCTTCCGCCCGCTGCATTCCCGCTTCGTAATCGCCGCTATCGCACCTCGGCCGCGGCCCGACAATGACTGTCATCGCGGCTTTGCCATCGCCGGTCGCGCGCCCTAAAGCCGCGCCAACCCCCGCCATTGAATTGGAAGCTGTCCCGATGAAGATCGAATTTGCCGATGCTCGACCAACTGGAGACTATGCGCTGGTGCTGCCCTCCGCCGACGGCAACCGGCCCGGCGCTGCTTCGCTCAGCGACCTCGACAAAATCGAAGCAACGCTGCGGCGGCAACGGTTCGAAGGCGAAGCGGGCAGCGCCGCCGAGGCTTTCACCGACGATGGTGGCACCGCTCGGCGAGTGCTGTTTGTGGGAATCGGCAGCAACTCTGCCGGCGAGGCTGCCGAGAAGCTTGGCGGTACAGCCGTGTCGAGGCTGCTCAAGTCCGGCGAGAAGCATGCGGTCATCGACGTGACCGGCATGGGCTTCGATGCCGACGCCGCTGCCCGTATCGCCCTTGCCGCTTCGCTGCGCTCGTGGCGCTACGACCGCTATCACACCAAAACCAAGGACAAGCAGAAACCGACTCTGGAGACGGTGACCATCGTCGGCGGCGGCGCCGACGCCGACGAGCGGTGGACCAGCCGCTGGCAGGCGGTGTCGCTCGGCGTCGCGTTCGCGCGCACGCTGGTCACCGAGCCGCCCAACATCGTCTATCCGGAAAGCTTCGTCGATCTGTGCCGCCCGCTGAGCGAGCTCGGGATCGAGATCGAGGTGCTCGACGGGGCGCAGATGACCGAGCTCGGCATGGGTGCCTTGCTCGGCGTTGCCCAGGGCTCGGTCCGCGATCCGCGGATGCTGGTGATGCACTGGAACGGGGGCGCCGATGGCGGAGCGCCGACGGCATTCGTGGGAAAGGGCGTAACCTTCGATACCGGCGGAATCTCGATCAAGCCGGCGCAGGGCATGGAAGCGATGAAGTGGGACATGGCCGGCGCCGGCGGCGTTGCCGGAGCGATGCTTGCTCTGGCCAGCCGCAAGGCCAAAGCCAACGTCATCGGCATCTGCGGCCTGGTCGAGAATATGCCGTCGGGCACCGCGCAACGCCCGAGCGATGTCGTCACCTCAATGTCGGGGCAGACGGTCGAGGTGATCAACACCGATGCCGAAGGGCGCCTGGTGCTCGCTGACGCCATCACCTTCGTCCAGCGCACCTACAAGCCGGCGACGATCGTCGACTTCGCCACTTTGACCGGCGCCATCCTGATCAGCCTCGGCCACGAGTTCGCTGGCCTGTTCACGCCCGATGACGAGCTTGCCGACCGGCTGATGGCCGCGGCCGCGACCAGCGGCGACAAATTGTGGCGGATGCCGCTTGGCGAGAGCTTCGACCGGCTGATCGATTCGCCGATCGCCGACATGAAGAACGTCGGGCCTCGCGAAGGCGGCTCGATCACCGCCGCCCAGTTCATCAAGCGCTTTGTCGATGACGGGGTGAAGTGGGCTCACGTCGACATGGCCGGCAAGGCCTGGTCGGAAAAGCCCTCGGACACCTACGACAAGGGCGCGACAGGCTTTGGCGTGCGGCTGATCGACAGCTTCGTCGCGGACCATCTGGAGCGCTGAGCGGCAGGGCGGTGCGCGTCGATTTCTATCAACTGGGCGGCGCGCCCGTCGAACACGTGGTGGCAAAGCTCGCCCAGAAGCTGCTTGATTCCGGCGAGCGGGTGCTGGTCGTCGCCTCGGACGAGGCGTTCCTAGCCCGGCTCGACCGCTTGCTGTGGGATGTCGGCAAGACCAGCTTCCTGCCCCACGGCCTATCCGGCGGCACCGACGATTCGCGCCAGCCGATCCTGCTGTCGACGACGCCGGACGCCGCCAATGTCGCGCGCAACCTGCTGATTGCCGACGGCGAATGGCGGGAGGCGGCGCTCAATTTCCAGCGGGCTTTCTATCTGTTCGACACCGACTCGATCCGCGGCGCCCGAACCGCCTGGAAGCACCTCGCCGGCAAGGGCGTGGAACCGCATTACTGGACCCAGGACAACGGCCGCTGGTCGGAAAAAGCCTGAGCCTTGCCCGCGGGCGCAAGCGCCGCTAGGCGCAGCCGCGATCCATCCATCCACACTGTCAGGAGATCGCTGGTCATGGCCGCGACGCGCACCTTCTCAATCATCAAACCGGACGCCACCCGCCGCAACCTCACCGGCGCAATTACCAAGATGCTCGAGGATGCCGGCCTTCGCGTCGTCGCCTCCAAGCGCATCCAAATGAGCCGCGAGCAGGCCGAAGGCTTTTACGGCGTCCACCGCGAGCGGCCGTTCTTCAACGATCTGTGCAGTTTCATGACTTCGGGCCCGGTCGTGGTCCAGGTGCTGGAGGGCGAGAATGCGGTGCTCCGCAACCGCGAAGTGATGGGCGCGACCAACCCCGAGCAGGCGGCGGAGGGCACCATCCGCAAGGCGTTCGCCGAATCGATCGAGGCCAATTCGGTCCACGGCTCCGACAGCGACGAGAATGCGCAGATCGAAATCGACTTCTTCTTCAGCGAAGACGAGATCGTCGGCTAGAAATCGTCCGCGGCGCGCAGCAGCTTGGTGAGGCGCGGCGGAGCGACGATCCGCCAGCTGGTCGCCAGCCGCTGCGCCACATGGTCCCAGTCGACGCCGTGGCGGTCGAGGCGAATTCCGACCCAGTCGGACGGTCCGTAATATGCCGGCCGGAAATAGATGTCCGGGTCGGCGTCGATCAGCTGCGCCATCTCGTCCTGGCCAGTGCATTTGACCAGCAGGCCGATGCTGTCTTCGCCGTGGTGGCGGTTGAACATGATCGCGAAGAACTTGCCGGCGGCCTGGCTCCCGACTCGCCAGCCGGGCGAGCCGTGGCTGGTCCTGGCGTGGGTTTCGGGAAGGTCCTGGGCTAGCTCGCCGACCCTGGCGGTGATCCACTCCAAGCTTTGCTCGCGGCCGACATATTCGGCGAGCACCCGCGGATAAAGCTGGTGCTCGGCGATCAACACGCGCTCAGCCAAGGTCTCGGGCGAGTCTCCGGGGAGAATCGCAACCTCGGTTTGTCCGAGCACCGGGCCGTCGTCGACCTCGGCAGTGACGACATGGACCGAGCAGCCCGCCTGCCGGTCGCCGGCGGCAACTGCCAGCGCGTGTGTGTCGAGGCCCTTGTACTTGGGCAGAAGCGAGGGGTGGACGTTGACGATCCGCCCGGCCCAGCGGCCGATGAAATCAGCGGGGATGATGCGCATGAAGCCGGCAAGCGCGACATAGTCGGCTCGCGCCTCGCGAAGCGCTTCGTCGAGCTGCTCGAATAGCTCGGCCTTGTGCGCATAACCTAGCCGCGCGACGCGGACACCCTCGGCCTCGGCGAGCGTTAGCCCCGGCGCATCCGGCCGGTCGCCGGTCACCAGCACCACCTCGAACGCGCAATCCTCGGCCTTCGCTGCGTAGATCAGCGCCGCCATGTTCGATCCGCGGCCCGAGATCAGGATGGCGACGCGGGCGCGTTCAGCCATGGTGGCGGGTTGCGGCCCAGTCCTCGCCAGCGCCCCAGCTGCCGGCGGCGCCGCGCACGGTACATCCCCGATCGCCACCTTCGACGCTGCCGATCAGCATCGCCTGCTCCCCGCTCTCGGCGAGGCGCGAAATGACC
Source organism: Sphingomonas sp. (assembly GCA_013812805.1). GTDB lineage: Bacteria > Pseudomonadota > Alphaproteobacteria > Sphingomonadales > Sphingomonadaceae > Sphingomicrobium. Next base: position 8,418 of record JACCSV010000139.1, read on the forward strand.
GTGTCGACATCGCCCGCAGCAACGATCGCGACCATCCCGATGCCGCAGTTGAAGGTCCGCGCCATTTCCTCCGGCGCGATGTTGCCGCCTTGCTGGAGCCGGGCGAACAGCGGCGGGTAGTTCCAGCTGCCAGCGTCAATCTGGGCGTGGCAATCATCGGGCAGCACGCGCGGTACGTTTTCCACCAGGCCGCCGCCAGTGATGTGGGCAAGGCCGTGGACCAGCCCGTCGCGGACCAGCGGCATCAGCGAGCGGACATAAATCCGCGTCGGTTCGAGCAATGCCTCGCCCAGGCCGTCGGCCCGGAGGTCCCACTGCTGCTCGGCGATGATCCGGCGGACCAGCGAGAAGCCGTTGCTGTGGACGCCCGAGCTGGCAATCCCGACGATGGCGTCGCCTGGCTCGACGCTGCGGCCATCGAGCAACGCCTCGCGCTCGACTGCGCCGACGCAAAAGCCCGCCAGGTCGTAATCGCCGGCCGCGTACATCCCCGGCATCTCCGCGGTCTCGCCGCCGATCAGTGCGCACCCGGCCTGTCGGCAACCCTCGGCTATCGAGGCGACCACGCCTTCGGCAACCTCCAAATCCAGTTTTCCGGAGGCAAAATAGTCGAGGAAGAACAAGGGCTCGGCGCCTTGGACGATAAGGTCGTTGGCGCACATCGCGACCAGGTCGATGCCGACGCCGTCGTGGCGGCCGATCTCGATTGCGAGCTTCAGCTTGGTGCCGACCCCGTCGTTGGCGGCGACCAGCAGCGGGTCGCGGTAGCCGGCCGCCTTGAGGTCGAACAGGCCGCCGAAGCCTCCGAGCTCGGCGTCGGCACCCGGGCGCGCCGTCGAACGGGCGAGGGGGCCGATCGACTTGACCAGCGCATTGCCGGCATCGATCGAGACGCCGGCGTCGGCATAAGTCAGCGGCTTTTGCGGCATCGGCTCGGCGACTAGAGACATCCCGCTTGGATTTCCACGCCGTTGTCGCCAAAAGCGCGGCGATGGCCCGCCGCCCCTGGTTCCTCTCCTTGCTTCTGTTCCTCGGCCTTGCCGCCGGGGCAGGCATCTATGCGCAGATGGAAAGCGGCGAACGGGGGATCCTGCCGCTCGACAGCTCCGGAACGCTGGAGGTCAGCGGAATCCGCGTCGATGTCGGCGGCAAGGACGCTCAAAGCGCTCGTTACGCCGGCTGGCGGGTCGCACAGCGCCTAGGCTTCAAGAAACTGTGGGCGCAGGCGCGCAAGCTGCCGATCTCGCAGGCGCCAAACCTGCCCGACTCGGTGCTCGACCAGCTGGTCAGCTCGATCATCGTCGAGCGCGAGCAGATCGGGCCGACCCGCTATATCGCCGACCTTGGCGTGCTGTTCGATCGTTCCCGGGCCGGCCAGCTGATCGGGATCGGCGGGGTCGAGCAGCGCTCGCAGCCGATGCTCCTGATCCCGATCACGATCAGCGCCGGGACGATGACCAGCGTCGAGCTTCGTAACGCCTGGCAACGGGCGTGGGCGCAGTACCGGACCTCGCAAAGCGCGATAGACTATGTCCGCATCAGCGGCATGGGCGGAGACCCGCTGCTGATCAACGCTGCCCAGACGCTCCGCCCGGGGCGCGCGTGGTGGCGCAATATCCTCGACCTTTATGGCGCCGCCGACATCCTCGTGGCCGAAGTGATGATCCACCGCCTCTACCCCGGCGGACCCGCGCAGGCGCGGTTCATCGGCCGCCACGGTCCCGACCGCGAAGTGATCGGCGGCTTTACGCTGCAGGCCGCCAACAGCGCCCAATTGCCGCAGATGATGGCGCTTGGCGTGCAGCGCATGGATCGGCTGTTCAGCGATGCGTTCGACGCCGGCCTGCTGCAGCGCGACCCGACGCTCGACCAGCCGCCGCCACCACCGCCGCCGCTTGAAGAGGACGGATCGGAGGACAAGCCCAGTGAGACGAGAACCGCGCCTAGCGCGCCGGTTGTGTATACGGTTCAGATCGTTGCTCCGAACGCGCTGACCTACAACAGCGCGCTCGCCCACCTGCGCACCGTGCCCGGCGTCGCCAGGGTCGACCAGCTGAACATCGTGATCGGCGACGTCAGCAACTTCAACGTCGTCTACCGCGGTGACATCAACACGCTCCGCTCCATCCTCGCCGGGCGCGGTTGGGGGGTGGAGGTGACCGGCAACGGTTTGCGCATGTTCCCGCCGCGCGGCGTAATCAATACCACGCCGCAGCCGCTTCGGCCGCCGCCGGGCGAGCCCGCCAATAGCGTCGAGCCGCAGTCCAACACCGTCTCGCCCGCCCCGGCACCGGGCGGAACAGCGTGACAAAGGGCGCCGATCAGATCGCTCTCCCGCTGGATTGGCCGCAGACGCAGGGCGACTCGCGATTCATCGTTTCCGAAGCGAATCGCGAGGCTTCCGACCATTTCCGCAAGTGGAGCATGTGGCCGGTTCGAGCGACGATCCTCACCGGCCCGCGGCGTTCAGGCCGCAGCCTGCTGGCGAGAAGCTTCGTCGAGCGGGTCGGCGGGCGCCTGATCGACCAGGCCGAGGATTGCGACGAGGAGGAGCTGTTCCACGCCTGGAATGCGGCGCAGGAAAGCGGCCGGGCGCTGGTGATGATTGCCGACCGGGTTCCGCCCGAGTGGGAGGTGGTGCTTCCCGACCTCAGGACTCGCATGGCGGTGACTCCAGTGACGCGAATCGCCGAACCGGACGATGGCCTGTTCCAGCAGCTGATCGACCTTCACTTCGCTGACCGCGGACTTCACATTCCGCGCGACGCGCTGCGCTTCATGTCGGAACGGATTCAGCGCGATTACTGGACTGCGGAACGCGCAGTCGAGGCGGTAGACCGCTATGCCATCGCCGAACGGGCGCGGCTGACTCTGCCGACCGTCCGCCGGGCACTGATCGATGCCGGGTTGGTCGGCGACGCCTAGCCGCAGCTTGCCCGTTGGATGACGTTGCCCCGAGCAAGATAGACCGTCAGCCGTTGCGGGTTGAAGTCCATCGTGATCATCATTCCAGGCCGCACCCAGCGGATCGTTCGAGCTCTCGAGACGCGCAGCATCTCCGACCCTGAAGCGGCGGTAGCAGGCTGCCCGGCAAACCGGTCGAGCCCGGCGTTGTTGCATTCGGCACCGGGTGCAGCGGCGGCAGGCGCCACCTGTGCCGGCGCAGACGGGGTTCCGTAGGCGGGCGGCAGGATCAGCGGATTGCGCGCTCCAGGATGGGGGCCGGAGCCGCAGGCGGCGAGGAGTGCCGCAAGTGCGGCAACGTGGAGAAATCTGGTCATGACTGATGGAT
>JACCSV010000265.1 GCA_013812805.1 Sphingomonas sp.
ACCGGCGCCTTCAGCTCGATGCTCTTCTCGATGCGATCGGACATGTGCAACCTCCTCGTTGCAATTGTCGTTGGCACGAGAGAATCAGAAGTGCAACCGATAAGTTGCTGTTACAGTTTCTCCGTTAGCTCCGGCACGATCTTGAACAGGTCGCCGACCAGGCCGATGTCGGCGACCTGGAAGATCGGCGCTTCCTCGTCCTTGTTGATCGCCACGATCACGCGCGAATCCTTCATTCCGGCGAGGTGCTGGATCGCGCCCGAAATGCCGATCGCGATATAGATTTCCGGAGCAACGATCTTGCCCGTCTGGCCGACCTGATAATCGTTGGGCGCATAGCCCGCATCGACCGCGGCGCGCGAGGCTCCGACCGCTGCGCCGAGCTTGTCGGCCAGCGGGTCGATCAGCGCATGGAACTGCTCGGCCGAGCCGAGTGCTCGGCCGCCCGAAACGATGATCTTTGCGCTGGTCAGCTCGGGCCGCTCGCTTTCCGACGCGTCCATCGCAACGAAGCTGCTCAACGCGCTGTCGCTGCCCGCGTCGACCGGCTCGATCGAGGCGCTTGCGCCCTCGCGCGAAGCCTTTTCGAACGCAGTGCCGCGGACGGTGATGACCTTCTTCGAGTCGCTCGAGCGCACCGTCGCGATCGCGTTTCCGGCGTAGATCGGCCGAGTGAAAATGCTGTCGTCCTCGACCGACAGGATGTCGCTGATCTGCATCACGTCGAGCAAGGCCGCGACGCGCGGAGCGAGGTTGCGCCCGGTGGTGGTCGATGCTGCGACGAAGGCCGCATAATTCGCCATTGCAGCAGCAGCGACCGGCGCGACATTTTCGGCAAGGCCGTGGTCGAGGTGCGGACCGTCGGCGACCAGCACCTTGCTCACTCCCGCGATCTTGGCAGCGGCGTCGGCGACTGCGGCGACATTGTTGCCCGCAACGAACGCGTGGACTTCGCCCAGCTTCGAGCCGGCGGTGACTGCCGCGAGGGTCGCGTCGCGGACCTCTCCGTTTTCATGCTCGACGTAAACCAGAGCCGTCACTGAACCACCCCCAAAGTCTTGAGCTTGCCGACGAGCTCATCGACCGAGCCGACCTTGTCGCCCGCCTGCCGTTTGGGCGGTTCGGCGACCTTCAGAGTCTCCAGGCGCCGCGTGATGTCGACGCCGAGCTCGTCGGCAGTGCGCGTCGCGAGCGGCTTCGACTTGGCCTTCATGATGTTCGGCAAGCTCGCATAGCGCGGCTCGTTCAAGCGAAGGTCGGTGGTGATGACCGCGGGGAGCTTGAGCCGGTCGGTCTCGAGCCCGCCGTCGACCTCGCGAGTGACGGTGACCTGGCCGTCGGCGTGCTCGACCTTCGAAGCGAACGTGCCCTGCGGCCAGCCGAGCAGCGCCGCGAGCATCTGGCCGGTCTGGTTGCTGTCGTCGTCGATCGCCTGCTTGCCCAGGATGATCATCCCGGGCTGCTCTTCCGACGCGATCTTCGCCAGAATCTTGGCTACGGCGAGCGGCTCGACCTCCGAGCCAATATCATCCGGGGTCTGCACGAGGATCGCGCGGTCGGCGCCCATTGCAAGCGACGTGCGCAAGGTCTCCTGCGCCTTTTGCGGCCCGATCGACACGGCGACGATCTCGGTCGCGACTCCGCGCTCCTTGAGGCGGATCGCCTCCTCGACCGCGATCTCGTCGAACGGGTTCATGCTCATCTTGACGTTGGCGAGGTCGACTCCCGAGCCGTCCATCTTCACCCGCGGCTTCACGTTGAAATCGATCACGCGCTTGACCGCGACGAGAACTTTCATGCGGGCACTTCCTGCTTCACCTCGGCGACGATCTTGCGGGCGGCGTCGCCGAGGTCCTCGGCGGCGACGATGGGCAGGCCGCTCATCGCCAGGATGTCCTTGCCCTGCTGCACGTTGGTGCCCTCGAGCCGGACGACCAGCGGGACCGTCAAGTCGACCTCGCGGGCGGCGGCGACGATGCCTTCGGCGATGATGTCGCAGCGCATGATCCCGCCGAAGATGTTGACGAGGATGCCCTTCACC
>JACCSV010000142.1 GCA_013812805.1 Sphingomonas sp.
GGATCAGCGCGATCGACGCCAGCCGATATTCCCAGAACGGAGCCGAATATTTGACGCCATAGGCGCGCCGGAGGATGTCGCGCACGGTCTCGACGAAGCTGCCGGCGGTCCACAGGCCAACCAGTGCTCCGAGCCACAGCAGCGGCCCGGTGCGGGCGGTGAGCACCTCCGCAATCGGCTGCCGCAATGTCCGAGCGACGTCGGGAGGTAGCTGGCTGAGGATGGTGCCGACGGTCAGGGCCCCGGTTTCGGTCTGCCCCAGCAGGGTCGCAAGCGCGGCGGCAACAATGAAGAATGGGAATAGCGCGAGCAACGCAAGGAACGCGAGGTTGCCGGCGTGGATGAAGCCGTCGTTGTAGACACCGACCGAGACGCGTTTGACCACCACCCACGGGTCGGCGCCGGCGCGCAGCCGCTCGGCGACGTCGGCGCCAACCGCGGCGGCGATCGCAGCGAGCCGTTTTCGTCTTTCCTCAGGGGCTAGCGGTGAATGGTCCTGCATGAGCGGCGGGGCTAAACGCCCAAGGCCGTGCGCGGGTTGCCACCGCCGCTCCACCGCTCGGCGAAGGCGGTCAAGTCGGAGTCGCCGGACGGGAGATCGACTGCCAGGGTTACCAGCTGGTCGCCGCGGTTGCCGCTTTTTCCGGTGAACCCGCGATCCTTAAGGCGCAAGACCTTGCCAGACGAGCTTCCCTTGGGGACCGTCAGCATCACCGGACCTTCGGGCGTCGGCACCTTCACCTTGGCGCCGAGCACCGCTTCCTTAAGCGTGATCGGAAGCGACAGCCGGATGTCATCCCCCTCGCGGATGTAAAACGGATGCGGCGTGATGGCGACGACGACGATCGCATTGCCGGTGCCGCCCGGGCCCGCCTGACCCTTGCCCGCAAGGCGGATTTTCGTGCCGTCTTCCACCCCCTTGGGCAGCTTCAGGTCGATGGTCTTGCCGTCGGCCAGAGTGATCCGCTGCGGCGCCAGCCGGGCGGCATCGATAAATGGAACGGTCAGTCGATAGGCGACGTCGGCACCTTTCGCGGCCTGCTTGCCGCGCTGGCGAAAGCCGCCGAACGGGCCCGCGCCGGCCCCGCCCCCGCGCCCCGCCTGCGCCGCCCCGAATAGGCCCTCGAACAGATCGCTGAGGTCTGCCGTGTCGCCGGAGAAGCCGCCGCTGCCGCCGGGAAAGCCCCCCGGGAAACCCTCCGCGGATGCAGCGCCGCCTGGCCTGCCGCCGAAGCCGCCGCCGAACGGCATCTTGGGATTGCCCTCCTCGTCGATCTCGCCGCGGTCATAACGGGCGCGCTTGTCCGGGTCCGACAGCATATCGTAGGCGCGGGTTATATCGGCGAAGCGCTCGGCGGCCTTGGGATTGTCTGTATTCCGGTCCGGATGAAGCTGCTTGGCGAGGCTTCGGTAGCCCTTCTTGATCTCGGCTTCGCTCGCCCCGCGCTTGAGTCCCAGCTTCTGGTACAGGTCCATTGCCATCGCCGCCCACTCTCCCAGCGCGAGCTAAATGTCCACCGGGGCGCCCGGCTACAAGGTTGAGGCTGCCGGCGCGCCTGCTAAGCGGGCGCACATGTTCGTCACCCATCTCGAATGCTCGCAGACCGGCGAGCACTATCCCGCCGGCCAACTCCACAACCTGTCACGGGCCGGCAAGCCGTTGCTGGTCCGCTATGACCTCGAGCGCGTGCGGGCCGCGCTAACGCGACAGGTGATTGCCGATCGGGCGCCGACGATGTGGAAATGGCGCGAGCTCCTGCCGATGCCGGAAGGGGTCGAGCCGGTGAGCCTAGGCGAGCCGGTCACGCCGCTTCTTTCCCTGCCGGGGACCGCCGCCCGCGCCGGCGCCAAGGGTCTGCTGGTCAAGGACGAGGGGCGACTGCCGACGGGATCGTTCAAGGCGCGCGGGATGGCGGTCGCGGTGATCATGGCCAGGCATCTCGGGGTCGAGCGCATCGCCATCCCGACCAACGGCAATGCCGGCGCCGCGATCGCCGCTTATGCGGCACGAGCGGGCATTGCCAGCCTCGTCATCTGCCCGGCTGAAACGCCCGAGATCAACGTTCGGGAAACCGCTGCCTATGGAGCCAAGGTGCTGGTCGCCGACGGCCAGATCGACGAATGCGGCGCGCTGGTCGGCAAGGGCGCGGCGGAAGGGCGGTGGTTCGACTGCTCGACGCTCAAGGAGCCCTACCGACTCGAGGGCAAGAAGGTGATGGGACTGGAGCTGGTCGAGCAGCTTGGCTGGCGGGTGCCCGATGCGATCTTCTACCCGACCGGCGGCGGCACCGGGCTGATCGGCATGTGGAAGGCGTTCGACGAGCTCGAAGCGCTCGGCCTGACCGGCCCGAAGCGGCCGCGCATGTATGCGGTGCAGGCGGCTGGCTGCGCGCCAATCGTCCGCGCCTTTGACCGCGGCGAAGAATTCGCCGAGCGGTGGGAAGGCGCGGCGACCGTCGCCACCGGAATCCGGGTACCCAAGGCGGTCGGCGATTTCCTGATCCTGCGCGCGGTTCGCGACAGCGGCGGCGCCGCGCTTGAAGTCGACGAGCAGTCGATCTTGCAAGCAGTGAATGAGGTGGCCTGTGACGACGGGACTCTGCTGTGTCCCGAGGGCGGGGCGGTGGTGGCGGCATGGCGCCAGGCGTTGGAACGGGGGCTGGTCGGGGCGTACGAGCAAGTCGTTCTGTTCAACTGCGCCAACGGCAACAAATATCCGTTGGCCGACCGTGCGCGGCGGATAAGCCTGGCGGTGGCGGAGCCGAACCAGCTTTAGGCCGTTCGGAAGGGAAATGCCAAAGCGCCGCCTCCGAATCGCCAGCTACAACATCAACGGGATCACCACCCGGCTCGAGATCCTGCTTCGCTGGCTTGGCGAGTGCCAGCCCGACATCGTCGGTCTGCAGGAGCTCAAGACCACCAGCGAGAACTTCCCCGCGCAGGCGATCGCGGACGCCGGCTATTCGGCGATCTGGCACGGGCAGAAAAGCTGGAACGGAGTCGCCATCCTCAGCCGGGTCGGGGAGCCGGTGGAGACCCGCCGCTGCCTGCCCGGCGATCCCGATACCGACCAAAGCCGCTACATCGAGGCGGCGGTGTGCGGGTTCCTGGTCGGCAACATGTACGCGCCCAACGGCAATCCCTGGCCGGGCCCCAAATTCGACTACAAGCTCAAGTGGATGGACCGGCTGCACGAGCACGCCCAGGAATTGCTCGACAGCGGCCTGCCGGCGATCCTGATCGGCGATTATAACGTCATTCCAACGGAGCTGGACGCTTACAAGCCGGATCGTTGGGCCAAGGACGCGCTGTTCTCACTTGAGGCGAGGGAGAAGTACAAAGTGCTCGCCGCCCAGGGCTGGACCGACGCGATCCGCTTTCTCCACCCCGACGAGCGGATCTACACTTTCTGGCATTACTGGCGGAATTCGTTCGAGCGCGATGCCGGGATCCGAATCGACCATGCTTTGCTGAGCCCCGCCCTTGCGCCGGGGCTCAAGGCGGCAGGCGTCGATCGCACGCCGCGAGGTTGGGAAAAAACCAGCGACCACGCGCCGATGTGGGTGGAGCTGGAGGTTCCCTAGCGCTGTTGGAAAGGGGCCGTTCATCCCCGCAGCTTCAGGGCAGCTAATTAGCGGCAATTCCGCCAATTTTTTCAGAAACATAGGTTATCATGGTTAGTACAGGTTTCGCCGTTGTTTCAAGCGCTCTCCTGGCCGCAGCATTCGCATCCGCGCCCGCCGCAGCTCAACGCATCCAGGATCCGATGCTCTTTTTCCAAGGCCGCACCGAGAGTGTCAGCACCGTCAGGGTGCTTACCAAGAAGCCTGTCCGTACGCGCAGCCTTGGCCGCGGCACCATGAGGCCCGACGGCGCGTTCGAACTCGTGCAGCGCGTGGAAGAGGACGGGAAGCCCACCCGCATCCGTCGCTGGCTGATCCGCCGTGTCGCGGCGGGCCGTTTCACGGGCACGATGTCGGAAGCGACTGGGCCGGTGACTGTCGATCAGGTCGGGCAGGGCTACCGCTTCCGGTTCAAGATGAAGGGCAATCTCGCGGTCGAGCAATGGCTCACGCCGCACGCGGGCGGGAAGTCCGCCACCAACAAGGTGACGGTCCGCAAGCTAGGCATCAAGGTCGGCAGCTCCGACGGCACCATCCGCAAGATAGGTTGAGCCTTGTTCTTCGCCAGCCCCCCGGACTGGCTGCGCGTCGCAATGGTACCGGATGCAGGATCGAACCCGCGACCTGTGTCTGCTTCCGACCCAAGCGGAAATCAGGGAGCGGTGCGGCCCGCTCCTACCCGAAACCAAAGAAGTCGGCGTTGGTGAGCGCGGTGCCCGCGGTGACCTGCGCGAACAGCACTGAGGCGCCGGCGCCGTTGCCGTCGGCATCGTAAAAGATGTTGCCGGTCGCCGAATCGTAGATGATGCGGTCGTCGGCATCGACCGCCGCCGTGCCCGAGTGGAAGGCTCCAACTGCAAGCTCGCCGGGGCCAATGGCGCTGAACACCGCCCTGTCGAGATAGATCGTATCCTCAGGCCCGGAGAAGTCGAAGATCTGGTCGACGTTCGTTTTCGAGTGGGGCGCGGAGTCGAAGACGAAACCATCTCCGCCTGCACCGCCCGTCAGCCGGTCGTTGCCGACGCCGCCGTACAGAAAGTCGTTGCCGTCGCCACCCGACAATTTGTCCCTGCCCCCTAAACCATAGAGTTCGTTCGCAACGTCGTTGCCGGTGATCCCGTTGTTGAGCGCGTTGCCGACTCCCAAGGTGGCGGTTCCGGTGAGGACGAGCCGGTCGACATTGTCGCCGAGCGTGTAGTTCAGCGAGGATTTGACCAGGTCGTTGCCTTCGCCAACAGCTTCGGTGACGATGTCGCCAATATCATCGACGAAATAGGTATCGTTGCCGAGGCCGCCGACCATGGTGTCGGCGCCGGCGCCGCCGTTCAGCGTGTCGTTCCCGTCACCGCCGGTCAGCGTGTTTGCACCGCTGTTGCCAACGATCACATTGGCAGACGCGTTGCCGGTGCCGTCGATCGCGCTGGAGCCGGTCAGCGTCAGCCGCTCGACATTCTCGGTCAGCGTATAAGTGATGCTGGATACGACGAGGTCGGCTGTGCCTTCGTCAGCGAGCTCGACAACCACGTCCCCGATATCGTCGACGTCATAAATGTCCTTGCCGGCGCCGCCGGTCATGGTGTCGGCGCCGGTGCCCCCGCGCAGGCGGTCGGCACCTTCGCCGCCGATCAGCGTATCGTCGCCACCCCGGCCGGAGAGCGAATTGTTGAACCGACTGCCGGTGATCGTGTCGGCAAACTCGGATCCCGAGACATCCTCGATGTTCGACAGCGTATCGGTCCCCGCCCCGCCGGTATTCTGCGCCGTCCTCAGCGACAAATCGACGGTGATACCGGCAGTCGCCGCGGTGTAGACCACGCCATCATAACCGCCGCCGCCGTTGAGCGTATCGTCGCCCTCTCCGCCATCGAGCTTGTCGTTGCCGTTGCCGCCATTGATGGTGTCGTTGCCGCCGGCGCCGATCAGGTAATCGTTGCCGTTGTACCCGTTAATGACGTCGTCGCCGCTGCCGCCGGTCATGCCGTCGTCGCCAGCAGTGCCTTCGAACAGTAGAATATCACCTCCGTGATTTCTGCCCGCTCCGATCGCACCGACAACCGAGTTGGCGCCGGTCGCAACATCAATTATCACGAAGTACGACGGGTTCGTCGCATACGACGTGGCGATCAATCCGCTCGCCTCGGCTGAAATCCCCATCAAATTGCCTAACGATGTCTGGAACGCGAGTGAGGATGCGCCGCTATTCAGATCGATCGAGTAAACATTATTGTCACCCGTGACAGCGTACAGGGTTCCTGCGCTATCGAAGGTGATATCCATGACCCCTGCAGTAAGTCCGGACACCAAACCGTGAAAGGTGAAGGCGCCAGTCGTTATGTCGACTGTGTAGATTTCGTTTGAGAACGTATTGACAGCATAGAGAGTCCCATCCGGAGCAAAATCCAGCGCGTATCCAAAAAAGCCACCAGGCCCGCCAATCAGCGTTAAAGCACCCGTATCCAGATAGACCTTCGCCAGCACTGCATTGGAGCTCAGGAGAGTGTATGCAGTTCCGTCTGGCGCGAAGGCGAGGCCGTAGATGTCATTTTGCGCGGCACCGTTCAGAGTGAAGTTTCCCACCACCGTGGTGGCTCCGGTCACCGTGTCGAATTTGACCAGCGACTGCCCGTCGTTGCCAGTCGACCAATAAGTTGCCATTCCCACGCTCCCCCTTGAACCAGCCAGCACACGCGCGAACGATCCCCTAGCGTAGCTGCGCTGAAGCTTCGCCCTCCGTCCGCCGGAGTGATGTTTCGATCGCCGCCCAGATCGAATTAACGACAACCGGGTATTAACTTTCCGTTCGCCGCAGTCAAGTACGCTGAATCTCAAATATATGAATCTGCTGCTTATTTCGGCCGTGGAGTCAGTCGTGATCCCAGCCCACCCAATGCGGGCAGAAACCTGCTGGTGCCGGATGCAGGATTCGAACCCGCGACCTTCGGTTTACAAAACCGCTGCTCTACCAACTGAGCTAATCCGGCCCAAAGAACGATGCGCGCGAGCATCTGCGTCAAAGGATGCCGAAGGTCCAGCCTTCGGTTTCTGCGATGTGCGGAGTGAGCCCCTGCGGCGCGAAGGCGCGAGGCTCTGCGATGGCGAGAACTCGCATTCCAGCGGCGGTGACCAGCGCGTCGGTCTGGTGATCGTTGGGCGGGAAACGCAGCCGAACCGGCTTGCTGCCGAGCCCCGCCAGGGCTTCGTTGAGCTGCCGGGTTGTACGCAACTTGGTCCCGCTCATTCCTGCTCGGCGGAGGTAGATGCGAGTGTAGATCTCCGCCACGGCGCTGCCGCCCTCCGGCCACGGCTCCATCGGCCAGATCGCAACCTGCCCATCGAGGTGGCGAAGCAAGCGCATCCCGGAGAAGCTGGCCTTGGCCACCTGAGCGGCGCCGATCGCATCATAGGCGCTCGCCGTCTTGCGGCCGCCAGCCGAGTTCAACAGCCGGTCGCATTCGCGGAAGCGGACGAACTCGGCCTTCACCCCATCGGCGATGCCGAAATAGAAATGCTT
>JACCSV010000282.1 GCA_013812805.1 Sphingomonas sp.
GCCGCGGTCGGTGCGGCGGCGGAAGCGTCGGCCGCCGCGCGCGAGCAGCGGGCCGGGGCGCAGGCGCGCGCGGAAGCGCAGGATTCGCGACGCGCCGAATATGCGCGAATCTGCCTGGAGCGGTTCGAATGCGTTCCGCAGCGGCTGCCCGAGAAGATTGGCTTCGACCCCGGAGCGGTGAGCGACCCGGAGGCGGAATCGGTAATGCTTGAGAAGCTGACCGCCGACCGCGAGCGGATCGGTCCGGTTAACCTGGTCGCCGAGCAGGAGCTTGCCGAGATCGACGCGGACCGCACGCGCGGCGCCGCCGAGGCGGAGGAGCTGACCCAGGCGATCCACCGCCTGCGCGGCTCGATCGGAAGCCTCAACCGCGAGGGACGAGTGCGCCTGCTCGACGCCTTCGAAAAAGTGAATACTCACTTCAGAAGCCTGTTCACTACCTTGTTCGATGGCGGCCAGGCGCATCTCGAGCTGGTCGAGAGCGACGATCCGCTGGAAGCGGGGCTGGAAATCATGGCGCAGCCGCCCGGCAAGCGGCTGGCGACTCTGACCCTGCTGTCCGGCGGCGAGCAGGCGCTGACCGCGATCGCCCTGATCTTCGCCTTGTTCCTGACCAACCCGGCGCCGATTTGCGTACTCGACGAGGTCGATGCGCCGCTCGACGACGCCAATGTCGAGCGCTTCTGCGACCTTCTCGACCGGATGACGAGCGAGACCGATACGCGCTATCTGATCGTCACCCATAATGCAGTGACGATGAGCCGGATGCATAGACTCTACGGCGTGACGATGATCGAGAAAGGCGTCAGCCGGCTGGTCTCGGTCGACCTTGGCGGGGCGGAGACGCTGCTGGCCGCGGAATAAACTGCTATTGCGAATGACTAGCAGTAACGATAGATGGCCTCCGACTCCTCGGGGGACATCCATTGAAACTGCCTGCCGCCTCACTCCTTACCGCCTTGCTGGCAACCTCCGCTCCTGCTCTCGCCAATGACAAGGTCGCCGCAGCCAGCAAAGCCGACGCCGCCGAGGAGACCAGCCCGCCGGAGATCGTCGTCACCGGCGAGCGCCCCGAATATGGCGTCCGTTCGACCCTGACCGCGACCCGCACCAAAACCGACATCCGCGACATCCCGCAAGCGCTGACCGTCATCTCCGAACGGCAGATCGAGGACCAGGCGCTGCGATCGTTCAACGAGCTGCTGCTGTTCGTGCCCGGCGCCACGCCCGCCACCGGGGAGGGCAACCGCGACCAGTTCACGATCCGCGGCAACAACACCACGGCCGACTTCTTCATCGACGGGATCCGCGACGACGTCGCTTATTACCGCGACTTCTACAACGCCGACCGAGTCGAGGTGCTTAAAGGGCCCAACGCAATGATCTTCGGCCGCGGGGGCGGCGGCGGCGTCATCAACCGCGTGCTCAAGCGGGCCAGCCTCGGCAGCTATCGCGGCTTTTTGGTGTCCGGCGACAGCCACGGCGGCCGGCGCGTCACCGGCGACATCGACCAGCCGCTGGGAAGCGCGGTCGGGCTGCGCGTCAACGGAGTCTATGAGAACAGCGACAGCTTCCGCCGCAACGTCGAGCTGGAGCGTTACGCGATCAACCCGACGCTTGCCTTCGTGGCGGGGCCGAGCACCCGCATCGACGTCGGGTTCGAGCATTTGCGGGACGAGCGCACCACCGACCGCGGCGTGCCGTCGCTGAACGGCAAGCCGCTGCAAGGCTTCGATCGCACCTTCTTCGGCGACCCGGACGACAGCCGCAACCGGGCCGAGGTGAGCATCGCCAATCTGGGGCTGCAGCATGACTTCGGCGGCGGGCTGACGCTTCGCAACCGCTCGCTCTACGGCGACTACGACAAATTCTATCAGAACATCTATCCGGGCGGCCCACTCAACACGTCCGGAGCCAACGCCGGCACGGTCGCGCTGTCCGCCTACAACGACGTCACCAGGCGCAAGAACCTGTTCAGCCAGACCGATCTCATCTGGGAAGGGCAGCTTGGCGGGATCGACCAGACCTTGCTGGTCGGCTTCGAGGTCGGGCGGCAGAGGGGGCAAAATCAGCGGCGCAACGGCGTCTTCGGCGGTTCAGAGTTCGGCAGCGGCGGAAGCTCGATCTTCGTGCCGATCGATTCGGTCACGCTGGACGTGCCGGTGGCGTTCACCGGCGGCGGCGCCAACAACGGCATCAAGGGGAGTGTGGCCGCTGCCTACGTGCAGGACCAGATCCGCCTGACTGACCGGTTGGAGGCGGTTGCAGGCCTGCGCTTCGACCGCTTTGCGATCGACATCGCCAACCGCAACACCGGCGAGACCTTCGAGCGCAACGACCAGATGTGGTCGCCGCGCCTGGGCCTGATCTTCAAGCCGATGCAGAATCTGTCGCTCTACACCAGCTACAGCCGGTCCTACCTCCCGCAATCGGGTGACCAGTTCAACAGCCTCAGCCTGACTACGGAGGCACTCAAGCCGGAGCGGTTCGACAATTACGAGGCGGGGCTGAAGTGGGAGCCGATCGAGGGCCTGCTGGCGACAGCGGCGATCTACCAGCTCGACCGCGCCAACACGCAGGCCAAGGACGCCAACGACCTAACCGTGCTGACCGGGTCGCAGCGCAGCCGGGGCCTCGAACTCGGGCTGGAGCGCAGCATCAGTGACCGCTGGCAGATTTCGGCCGGTTATGCGCTGCAGAAGGCGAAGATCACCGAGACGACGACGGCCGCGCCCGAAGGCCGCGAGGTGCCGCTGGTGCCGCGCCACAGCCTGTCGGCCTGGACTCGCTACGACGTGACGAAATCCCTCGGCGTCGGCCTTGGCGCGGTCGCTCGCTCGAAATCCTATGCGTCGCTGAGCAACCAGGTGACGCTGCCCGGTTATGCGCGAGTCGATGCGGCGCTGTTCTTTAAACTGGCTCGGGGCGTCGAGGCGCAGATCAATGTCGAAAACCTGTTCGGCGCCGACTATTTCCCTGCCGCGCACAACGACAACAATATCGCTCCGGGCGCGCCGAGGACCGCCAAGGCGACGGTGAAGTTCGGCTTCTGACGGAAATTAGGGGGCGAGCTCTTCCGCCCTCGCCCATACCCGTTTGAGGTCCTCGACGAAGCGCGCTCGCTCGTCACGGCGGCGGTCTTCCTCGGGGATACGGAGCAGGAAGCTCGGGTGAACCGTCACCCAGCATTCCGAGCCGTCGGCAAGCGCCAGCGGCGATCCGCGGACCTTGCCGATGGTGACGGTCTTGCCGAGCAAGGATCGCGCCGCGGTCGCGCCCAAAGCGACGGTGACCGGCGGCCGGATCAGCTCGCGCTCCTGCTCCAGCCACCAGCGGCAGGCGTCAATCTCGCCGGTGTCGGGCTTGCTGTGGATCCGCCGCTTGCCGCGGGGGACGAACTTGAAGTGCTTAACGGCATTGGTGACGTAGGTTTGCGAGCGGTCGACGCCGGCGGCGGCAAGCGCTTCGTTGAACAATTGCCCGGCGGGTCCGACGAACGGGCGCCCGGCAAGGTCTTCCTGGTCGCCCGGCTGCTCGCCGACGAACAGCAGGCGGGCGTCAAGCGGGCCTTCGCCGAACACGGTCT
>JACCSV010000147.1 GCA_013812805.1 Sphingomonas sp.
ATTATGGAAATGCAAACGGCCAATGCGCACCTTATTCGGCAGCACGTGCCGCTGGCAGAACTGGTGCTCGTATGCTTCCGGCGGGCTTGCTCCGAGCGGCGGCTCGATGTTGCGGAACATCTGCTGACTGCGGTTGAGCAGATCTCGGCAGAAGATGAACTTGCAGGTTATCCGGAAGCTCGTGCGAACCTTGACGAAGCATACGGTGTGCTTCTCGACGTGGTGAGGCCATCGGCTGAGCTCAGCCGCGCTGGAGCTGCCGGATGACTCCTGACAGCACCCAGTCGACTACGGCAGCTGACCCCTTAGCCGCGCCGGGCGACGAGCTGCGAGTTAAAAGCTTCGCTGGTCGGGCGAACGAGCGAGAGCAGCGCTTGAGCGTCGAGCCCTCACGTAGTGTCAACGACGGCCTCGTTGAGACGATCGGGAACACTCCCTTGATACGACTGCGAGGCGTGTCGGAAGCCACAGGCTGCGAGATTTTGGGAAAGGCCGAGTTCCTCAACCCAGGACAGTCGGTGAAGGACCGGGCAGCGCTATACATCATTCGCGATGCTGAGAGGCGAGGAGAGCTTCGTCCTGGCGGCACGATCGTCGAGGGAACTGCAGGCAACACTGGTATAGGGCTGACGCTCCTGGCGAACGCGCTCGGTTACCGGAGTGTGATCGTCATTCCGGACACGCAGGCACGCGAGAAAAAGGATACTTTGCGAGCTTGCGGAGCGGAGCTCGTCGAAGTTCCGGCGGTTCCTTACGCAAATCCCAATAACTACGTGAAATTATCAGCACGGCTGGCGAAACAGTTGGCCGAGCGAAATGCAGCCGGTGCGGTCTGGGCCAATCAGTTCGACAACCTAGCCAACCGCCAGGCGCACATCGAAACGACTGGGCCGGAGATCTGGGACCAGACTGGCGGGAGAATTGACGCATTCGTGAGTGCGGTCGGAACCGGCGGAACTCTCGCAGGCGTGGGAACGGCGCTTAAGGACCGCGATCAGAACGTCCTCGTTGCACTTGCAGACCCAATGGGTGCCGCGCTCTTCAGCTACTACACGACCGGCGAGCTTCGTTCGGAGGGCACGTCGATCACAGAGGGGATCGGCCAGGGCCGGATCACGGCCAATCTCGAGGGCTTTGCTCCCGATGCGGCATTCCAGATCCAGGACGACGAAGCGATCAGGATCGTCTTTGACTTGCTTGAACATGAAGGGCTGTGCCTGGGCCCTTCCTCTGGGGTCAATGTGGCTGGAGCGGTTCGCGTGGCTGAGCAGCTTGGGCCTGGCCACACGATCATCACCATGTTGTGCGACTACGGCACCAGGTACCAGTCCAAGCTCTTCAATCCTGACTTCCTTCGTTCCAAGGGACTTCCGGTTCCGCGCTGGCTCAACGGACCCGACCCTCTGATCGATAAGGCGACGGCGAGGGCCTGGGCATGAAGCTCTGGGGCCGCGGGCGTGACCGACCTGCGGTTTTTCGCTGCGAAGCGGAAGAAAAGCACCCCTCGGTCATCCATTTCAACGACAACTAAGGAGAAGCAATATGACGTTACAACTTGGCGACACCGCCCCGGACTTTGCAGCCGAGACAACCGAAGGCACGATCCGCTTTCACGACTGGATCGAGGGATCCTGGGCCATCCTGTTTTCGCACCCAAAGGACTTTACTCCCGTTTGCACGACGGAGCTCGGTGCAGTGGCCAAGCTCAAACCCGAGTTTGACCGGCGGGGAGTAAAGGTGATCGGCCTCTCCGTCGATCCGGTGTCGGAGCACGAGAAATGGGTCGGCGATATTGAGGAAACGCAAGGCACGGCACTGAATTTTCCGCTCATCGCCGATCCCGACCGCAAGATCGCGGACCTCTACGGGATGATCCACCCGAACGCGAGTGACACGCTTACTGTGAGGTCTGTCTACATTGTCGGTCCCGACAAAAAGCTAAAGCTGAGCCTCGTATATCCCGCGAGCACAGGCCGGAACTTCGACGAGATCCTGCGGGCGATCGATTCGTTGCAGCTTACCGCGAAACACAGCGTGGCAACGCCTGCGGACTGGACGCGCGGTGAGGACGTGATCATCGTTCCATCGGTGTCCGATGAGGAAGCACTGGAGAAGTTTCCTGGCGGCTGGAAAACGGTGAAGCCTTACCTTCGTGTAGTGCCAGAACCGGAGACAGTGGAGGGAGAGCGGTCCTGCTGCTGACCGCGACTTTGCGAGCGCGCGGCGAACAGCACACCAGCGGTTACGGAACCTTACAATTATTGGATGGTTCTGTTAATGAGAAGTCGGCGGCGGGACATCCTCCACCCCCCACCCCGCCGCCGGCCAAGCAAGGTTGAAGGAGACGAAGATGAACATCGGTGAAGCGGCTGCTGCTTCCGGAGTGTCGACGAAGATGATCCGGCACTATGAAAAGATTGGCCTGATTGGCCAGGCAGACCGCACCCCGTCCGGATACCGAGTTTACACAAGCAACGACGTGCACACGCTTCAGTTTGTCAGGCGTTCGCGGGATCTTGGTTTTTCTGTCGCGCAGATTGAGAACTTACTCGAGCTCTGGCGCAGTCGTGACCGCTCGAGCGCGGACGTCAAGGTCCTTGCCGTCGGGCACATTGAGCAGCTTTGCAAGAAAGTCGCCCAGATTGAGGAGATGATTGCGACGCTGAGGCATCTGGCCGAGCGGTGCAGCGACGACGATCGGCCGGACTGCCCGATTCTGAAGGATCTGGCCCAGGGTCGGCACGGCGCTTGCGATACAGCGGTCGAGAGCCGGTTTGGCGTTGGCAGGGTACAGTGATCGCCTAACAAAATGACCATCTTTCGCCAGCTCTTCGATCCGAAATCGTCCACCTACACTTACTTGTTGGGCTGCTCCGAGAGCGGTGAATGCCTACTTCTGGATCCCGTGACCGAGACACTCGAACGTGATCTCGCTATCATCCATCGGCTCGGGCTGAAGCTGAACACCACGGTCGAAACACACATTCACGCCGACCACGTAAGCTCGGCCTGCCGGCTTCGCGGGCTGACCGGGTGCAAAATCGCCGTGCCTGCCATGGAGCAGCTCGAGTGCGCCGACATTGCGGTGGCAGAGGATCACCCGCTGTGCGTCGGCACGGTGACGTTGCGGCCCCTTTTCACTCCAGGCCACACCGCCTCCCACCATAGCTATCTCGTTGAAGCTGGTGGTTTGATGATGCTGTTCAGCGGCGATGCGCTTCTGATTGACGGCTGCGGGAGAACGGACTTCCAAAACGGCAGCGCGGAAACACTGTACCGCTCCGTTCACGAGAAAATCTTCTCATTGCCTGACGAGACGCTGGTCTATCCCGCCCATGATTATCATCACCGCCGGGTATCCACTGTTGCGCAGGAACGCGACCGCAATCCTCGGCTCGGCAGCGGTAAGCAGTTGCCGGATTTCGTGAAGATCATGGCCAATCTCGACCTGCCTTACCCGGAGAAAATTGACGTCGCTGTTCCGGCAAATCTTCGTTGCGGCGATTGTGGCAGCGACGCCGCCGAGGAAATCGAAGAGATCCCTGGAGAGGCAAAGC
>JACCSV010000320.1 GCA_013812805.1 Sphingomonas sp.
ATCAGCGGCACGAACCAGTTGCCAAATCCGCCGATCATCGCCGGCATCACCATGAAAAACACCATGATCAGCCCGTGGGCGGTGATCAGCACGTTCCAGTGGTGCGCCCATTCGTCGAAATTGGCGGTGCCGGGCCCGAGCGGCCAGCCCTGGTTGATCACCTGAATGCCGGGTTCCATCAGCTCGGCCCGCATCACGCCCGAAATCGCGCCGCCGATGATCCCGGCGATGATCGGGGGCTTTGGCAACTGGTTCGTGCCGCTGATGATCGGAGCGCCCGATATGGCGTTCCCGCGGATGAACAACATCAGCTTCTGGCTGCTCGTCCCCGCCTTCATCCTGCTGCTGGGCTCCGCGTTCGTTTCCGGCGGCAGCGGTTACGGCGCAGGAACCGGCTGGACGGTCTATGCGCCGCTCTCGACGTCGGGCTCAGCCGGCCCGGCCGTCGACATGGCGATCTTCTCGCTCCACCTCGCCGGCGCCAGCTCCATCCTCGGCGCGATCAACTTCATCACCACCATCTTCAACATGCGCGCGCCGGGCATGACGCTGCACAAAATGCCTTTGTTCGTGTGGTCGGTGCTGGTCACCGCGTTCCTGCTGCTGCTGGCGCTGCCGGTGCTGGCGGGCGCGATCACCATGCTGCTGACCGACCGCAACTTCGGCACCACCTTCTTCGATGCCAGCGGCGGCGGCGACCCGGTGCTTTACCAGCATCTGTTCTGGTTCTTCGGTCACCCCGAGGTTTACATCATGATCCTGCCCGGCTTCGGGATGGTCAGCCAGGTGGTCTCGACGTTCAGCAGAAAGCCGGTGTTCGGCTATCTCGGCATGGCTTATGCGATGGTCGCGATCGGCGTCGTCGGCTTCGTCGTGTGGGCGCACCACATGTTTACCACCGGCATGAGCCTCGACACCAAGATGTACTTCACCGCCGCGACGATGATCATCGCGGTGCCGACGGGCGTCAAAATCTTCAGCTGGATCGCGACCATGTGGGGCGGCAGCCTCACCTTCGAGACGCCGATGCTGTGGGCGATCGGCTTCATCTTCCTGTTCACCGTCGGCGGAGTGACCGGAGTCGTGCTCGCCAACGGCGGCATCGATACCTACATGCACGACACCTACTACGTCGTCGCTCACTTCCACTACGTGCTGAGCCTCGGCGCGGTGTTCGGAATTTTCGCCGGCTTCTATTACTGGTTCGGCAAGATGTGGGGGAAGATGTACAACGAGTTCCTCGGCAAGGTTCACTTCTTCATGATGTTCATCGGGGTGAACATGGTGTTCTTTCCGCAGCATTTCCTTGGCCTCGACGGTATGCCGCGGCGTATTGCCGACTACCCGCCGGCGTTCGCCGACTGGAACTGGTGGTCGACCGTCGGCTACATGATCACGGCGGCGAGCATGCTGGTGTTCTTCGTCAACATCTTCTGGTCTCTCGCTGCCGGCAAGAAGGCGCCGGGCAATTATTGGGGCGAAGGGGCGACGACGCTGGAATGGACTCTGCCAAGCCCGCCGCCGTTCCACCAATTCTCGACCCTGCCGAAGATCGATTGACAATCCCCCTCCCGCCCAGCGGGAGGGCAGGTTAATATGACAAGCGTGACCGCCACTGCCCCTGTTGCCCTCCCCGCCGACTGGCGCGACCTGTTCGCGCTAACCAAGCCGCGGGTGATGAGCCTGGTCGTCTTCACCGCACTGTGCGGCCTGCTGGCCGCGCCGGTGATGCCGCCGCTGGTGATCGGCTTCACCGCGATCCTGTGCATCGCGCTCGGCGCGGGCGCGGCCGGAGCGCTCAACCAATGGTATGAAGCCGACATCGACGCCAAGATGCGCCGCACCGCCAACCGGCCGCTGCCCGCGGGTCGGCTCGATCCGCAATCGGCGCTCCACTTCGGGGTCGGCCTTGCGGTGTTCTCGGTGATCCTGATGGAACTTGCGACCAATTACCTCGCCGCCGGGCTGCTCGCCGCCTCGATCCTGTTCTACGTGTTGGTCTATACCGTCTGGCTCAAGCGCCGGACGGCGCAGAACATCGTCATCGGCGGCGCCGCGGGGGCGTTTCCGCCACTGATCGGCTGGGTCGCCGCGACCGGCGAGCTGGCGCTGCTGCCGGCGCTGCTGTTCGCGATCATCTTCCTGTGGACCCCGCCGCATTTCTGGGCGCTATCGCTGTTCGTTCGCTCGGATTATGCCGTCGCCAAGGTGCCGATGCTTCCCGTGACCGCCGGGCTCGAAGCCACCCGCCGCCAGATCGCGATCTACAGCGTGGTGATGGCGCTTGCGGCGGTGGCGCCGTGGCCGCTGGGCTTGGCCGGTTTTATCTATGGCGCCGCTGCAGCGGTCCTCAGCGCGATGTTCGTCGCCATGAGCATCGCCGTCGCCCGCAACCGCGCGACCGAGCCGAAGCAAATGCGCCCGGAGAAAAGACTGTTCGCTTTCTCGATCGTCTATCTGTTCGCTCTGTTCACCGCGCTCGTCGCCGACCGCTGGCTGCTGCCGTGAGGCCGGAGGACGAAATCATCCGCAAGCGCCAGCAGGAACGCGCGAGGATCATGGCGTGGCTTTTGGGCGGGTTCGTGATCCTGTTGTTCCTGATCACTCTGGCCAAGATCGGGATGGGCAAGTGATCGCGCTCGCCGGTCGCAACACGCGAACCGCGCTGACTATGGCGCTGCTCGGGCTGGCGATGCTCGGCCTGGCCTTCGCCTCGGTGCCGCTTTACCGCTTATTCTGCCAGGTCACCGGCATCAACGGCACCACCCAGCGCGCCGATGCGGCGCCCGGCGCGGCCGCCGGCCAGGTGTCGGTGCGCTTCGACGCCAACATCAATTCGGCGCTGCCGTGGCGCTTCGAGCCGGTCGAGGACAAGGTCCAGATCGCGCCCGGCGCGCGCACCCAGGTGATGTACCGTGCGACCAACCTCACCGCGCGGGCGACCACCGGGACGGCCACGTTCAACGTCTCGCCGGCCAGCGCGGGCAAATATTTCAGCAAGATTGAGTGCTTCTGCTTTTCCGAGCAAATTCTGAAAGGCGGGCAGAGCATCGACATGCCAGTGATCTTCTTTGTCGACCCCAAGCTTCGCGAGGATCCGGACACCAGGCACATCGACGAGATCACGCTCAGCTACACATTTTATCCAGTAGAAAGTGGCAAGGCGGCAAGCTAGAGCCGCGCCACGAAACGAGGAAAGCCCTGTCGATGGCCGCGACCAAGAATCACGATTACCATCTGGTTGAGCCGGATCCCTGGCCGCTGATCGGCGCTTTTTCCGCGCTTGCCCTGACCGGCGGCGCGGTGATGTACTTCCACGACAATAGCTATGGCGTGCCGGTGATGATCGCCGGCTTCGCGCTGATCCTCGTCACCATGTACAATTGGTGGGCCAACACCGTCCGCGAAGCCCATGGCGGCGACCACACGCCGG
>JACCSV010000331.1 GCA_013812805.1 Sphingomonas sp.
ACCTCGTCCGGCACCGGCAGCTTCGCCGGCTCCTCGACCATGTCGCCGTCGTCGGGCGATGCGCTCATTCAGGCAAGCTCCCTTGCTATGTCGTCCGCCACGGCGGCGGCCTGAACCCTGATATCGGGAACCGCGACGATTTCCCAGAAGGCGCCCTTGGTCAGAGGCCCGACCGCCCAGAGCCGCTCCCCGCCCTCGACCCGCGAGTCGTCGCCGACCGCCAGGCCAATGCCGAGATCGTCGGCGCGGGCGTACCCACGGCCGAGGAGCTTGCTCAGCAACGGGTCAATCGTCTGTGCGATCGAATGCAGCGGCCCGGTGCAGTTGAACACATAAGCGACGCGGGAGGCGGCCACATCCGGCTGCGAGCGCTGGCGAATTATCACTTCGGCCAAGCCATCGATGCTTCGGGACGCCTGCACCCGCCCCGCCACGACCTGCAGCCGCCCCTCGCCGATCATCTCCACCAGCAGCCGCGCTACCTGCGGCGCGATCCGGTGCCGATGGACGTCCCACCACGGGCGAGCGTGGCGAAGGAATCGGCGTTGATCCTTCGCGCCAAGCGATTGCCACAGTGCTTGGCTATGCGGTCGCAGGCTGTCGATCGCGGCGCGCCAGCCGACGTCGGCAGCCCGGCGCCGCAGCCAAAGGAGCAGCGTCGTGACGTTTCCTTTCGGCAGATCTTCGAAAAGCACGGGTGCTGCATCGTAAGCCGCATGGCCGCGCGGAATCAGCCCGCGGCGGGACAGCGCGACGATCTGCCCGCCATGTCCCTGCGCTTCCAGCGACAGGACGACGTCGACCATGGTCAGCCCAGTCCCGACGATCAGCACCGGCGCGTTTGTGGCTGCAACCTCGGCGATCGCCTCGCGCGCGGACGCGGTCCACGGGTTGGAGATCAGCCGGTCGCCTGCCCCGTCGAGCGCGGCGAGACGCCCGGGCGGCTGGTTGCCGACCGCAAGGACCAGCGCATCGGCGCCGACCGGCGCCTGCCCTTCCACCCCGATCGTCCAGCCGCGTTCGCCGCGGTCGGCGCGAGACGCGGTGCCTCGGATCAAAGTGACGCAGCCGTTCGCGACCGCTTCATCCAGGATCGAACGCAGGTAAGCGCCATAGTCGCGCCGCTGCGCGAACGTCGTTTCATCGCCGGTGCGCCTGGCGAAATCCTCACGGACATCCGCCCAGGCGCTCATGCTTCCAGCGGGCACGTTGAGCAGATGGGCGGGGTCGATCGTGGAATATGCCGTGCCTCGCCCGGCTCGCCCCCCGCCTTCGATGACGACCGAGGCGATGCCTTTGCGCGCAAGCTGCGCGGCGGTCATTGTTCCCGAAAAACCCGCTCCGATGATCGCGACCGGCCAATGCCGGTCAGATTTCATATTCAGGCCAGTCGTTCGGGTTCGTCGCGCCCGCCCGGCGGCGCATCATATGGTCATACATGCCGGTGATCGTCCGACCCGCGGTTTCGGTGAACAGCCCGGGGATGACTGCATGGACCAGGCAGGCGGCACCGGCGCCGATCAACTGGCCGCCGATCTTGACCGCGCCCACAGCGTGACCCGCCCAGCTCATTCCGAGGCTGCGGGGGTGATGCGTGAACAGGCTGTCGACGAGCTTGGACATGATCGGTCCTTTAAACCGTGCAATCGCGTGGTGACCCCGACAGGATTCGAACCTGTGGCCCTCAGATTAGGAATCTGATGCTCTATCCTGCTGAGCTACGGGGTCGCCGCCCGTCCGAATAGGCATTCGCGCCCGCGGCATCAATGCCGGGCAGCCTCGCCGATCGCTCGCCGGTGGCTGATCGCGGGGACTCGGCCGCGCACCTCGGCAACCTTCGCCAAGTCGAGCTCGGCGAAACCGACGCCGGTGCCCTCCCCCATGTCGAGCAGCACTTCGCCCCACGGATCGACCAATAGCGAATGGCCATAGGTGCTGCGCCCGTCCTCGTGAGTGCCGGACTGGGCGGCGGCGACGACAAATACCCCCGCCTCGATCGCTCGGGCCCGCAGAAGCACGTGCCAGTGCGCCTGGCCGGTCGGCACGGTAAAGGCGGCCGGAACCGCGACCACCTGCGCTCCCGCCCCGGTCAGGCGTTCGAACAACGCCGGGAAGCGAAGGTCGTAGCAAATCGTCAGGCCGAGTTGCCTGACCGGAGTTCCGGCGACGGTGACCGCTTGCGACCCACCCGCATAGACCGCGGATTCGCGCCAGCTCTCACCGGTCGGAAGATCGACGTCGAACAAGTGGATCTTGTCGTAGCGGGCGCGGATTTTGCCGTCGGCGTCGATGACGAAGCCACGGTTGGCGAGCTTGCCGTCCCCGGCGCGAAGGGCGAGCGAGCCTAGGTGCAGCCACACCCCGTTACGCCTTGCGGCCTCACGGCAAGCAGCGAGCACCTGATCGTCACCCTCGCTCTCGGCATTGCCCGCCGCCCGCTCCTTGTCGCGGTCAAGCAGACCCGACATTTCGGGCGTGAACAGCATCTCCGCGCCGCCGCTTGCCGCCGCGTCGATCGCGCTGACCAGCGACGCCGCATTTGCCGCCGGGTCGATCCCGGTGCAGGACTGGAACAGCGCAATCCGGGTCATCAGGCCTCGAGCAAGGCGTTAAGCTTCCCGGCATATTCCAGATCCATCAGCTCGCTGCAGCCGCCGATATGGCGCCCGTCGATGAAAATTTGCGGCACCGTGGTGCGGCCGCCTGCGCGCTGGATCATCTCCTGCCGCTTACCGGCGTCCATATCGATCCCATATTCGGCGAACTGGATGTCCTTGGATTCGAGCAGGCGCTTGGCGCGGACGCAGTAGGAGCAAAAGGTCTTCGAATAGATTTCGACGGTGGCCACTCAATTCCCCTTCATCAGTCCAGGTGCGACGGGCGCAGCACGCGCGTCCAGCTGACCAGCTCCACCCGCTCCGCTCCAGCGCGCTTGAGCGCCCGGGCGCAAGCATTGGCGGTGCTGCCGGTGGTCAGCACGTCATCGACAAGAACGACGGTGCGACCGCGAAGCTCCGCCTTCGGATTGGCGCGGAAGGCGCCGGCGACGGTCCGCCGCCGCTGCTGCATGCTGAGCCCCTTGAGCGGAGGCGTCGGCTTGACCCGCTGCAAGGCGTCGACGGAGAAATCAACCCCGAGGCGGCGCGCCAGCTCGCGGGCGACGATCGCCGACTGGTTGAACCCCCGCCGCCAGATGCGCCCGCGGTGGAGCGGCACCGGGACCAGCACGGCATTGTCCGGAAGCTGGTCGAGCAACGGAGCCATGAAGCGCGCCATCGTCCGGCCGAGCGCGACCTTGCGGCCGTATTTGAACTTGAGCGCGATCGATCGGCTGATCTCGCCGTAGGCCGTCGCTGCCCGCGATCGCTGCAGCCGCGGCGGGCGGGCGAGACAGCGGCCGCAATTGTCGATTTCCGTGCCTTCCAGCGGCAGACCGCACACCGCGCATCCGCCCGAGCCGAGGAATTCGATCTGCGACCAGCACTTGGCGCAGAAGCTGTCGACCTCGTCGACGATCGCGCCGCAGCCGCCGCAGCGGGGCGGCAAGGCGAAGTCCAGCACGGGCTTCAACAGGCGCAAGACGGCGGCGCGGGCGTGCATCCACATCTTGTCGCGCAGCGATGCGCGTCGCACAAGCTCGGACGTGGTGGCCGAACTGTTCGACGAGGATTTGCGCGCATTGCGGCGGGACCGGGCGTTGCGCCTCGGTCCGGTTCTATTCGTGCACGAACGGGCATTCGACGATATCCTCGAGCGCCTGGGCGAAGTCAGCCGGAGATTCAGCTCCGCCGTGCTTATCGGTGATGCCGATTCGGACAAGCTGGAGGAAATTGCCGAGCGCGTGGAAACGGCCGATCTGGATTCTTGTAACTTCGAACCCGGCACTTTTGACTTGTGCATCGCCATCGGCACGCTCGACACGGTCAACGACCTACCTGGCGCCTTGCGACGGATCGGCAGCTGGTTGAAGCCGGACAGCCTGCTGATTGGCGCGATTCCGGGAGGCCACACGCTGCCCCAGCTTCGCGGCGCGATGCGGGCCGCAGACATCGCCGCCGGTGCAGCCTCGCCCCACGTCCATCCGCGGGTGGAAGCCTCAGCGCTTGGCCACCTGCTTGCCGCCGCCGGCTTCGTCATGCCGGTGGTGGACATCGACCGGGTGCGGGTGGCCTATTCGTCGCTCGCGCAGTTGGTGGCCGACTTGCGCGGCATGGGGGTAACCAACATCCTGCGCGCCCGCTCCCGGTCGATCTCGCGCACTGACTGGGCAGCTGCCGAGGCGCATTTCCGCAACGCCGGGCAAGACGGGCGCACCGTCGAAACCTTCGAAATTCTCCACTTCGCCGCCTGGACCGCAAATCACGGCTGAGGCCGCGTTAACCGCTTGCATGGCAATTTTCGTTAATCGCTTCCCGCTACGTTGGCCCCCGTGGACGTGGACCAGAGGAGGATGGCGTGGATGCTATCCGATTGAAGCTGTGCAGGCTGCTCGCCGACCGGCGAGGGGCGACGGCGATCGAGTATGCATTGATCGCCGCGTTGATCGTCATCGCCATGATTGGCGGCCTCGCCGCGCTGGGCGGCGGCACCGGGGGAATGTGGACGGAGCTCAGTGCGAAAGTGACGGGCGCCGCCTGAGTTGCGGCGGACTCAGCTCCGCCGAACTCCGTGAACGACGAGCTTAACCTTCTGGCCAGGCCGCAGCGGCGCGCCGGGAGCGAGGCCATTGAGCGCCAGGAAACGCTCGAGCCTGAAGTCGCGATATGCCATCCGGCCCGCTAGCGACTGCACTGTGTCGCGCGCCCCGACAGTGACCACATCGATGACGCGCGGCCGGATTTGCGCGGCTTCGGCCGGCGACAGCTTCCGGATCGACTGCACCATCGGCCAGAACGGTCCGATACCGTTGCCACCTGCGGTTAGCAGCACGAAGTGGTAAATCGTGCCCGGCGCCCACTGGTAGGCGACGATGCTCGCATCGACATATCCCGACCTCGATTGCGCACGAAGCGTGGTGAAGGCCGCCGGGATGCCGTTGATCATCCGCCGCTGGATTTGCGCCGGATACAGCTGCTGGCGGGTGAACTCGCCAAGCACGCCGCCGACGTAGCTCTCGAGCGAGCCATTGTAGCGGCCACCGCTGAACTCGGCCTGCCCGGCCGAGCCTTTGATCGACACCGCGCGGGTACCGTTCTGCATCAGATAGCCCACCGGCACGGTGAAATGCATGCCCAGGTCGGGGTGAGCGAAGGTACGGCCGTCGATCACGCCCTGCTCGGGGTCGTCGTCGACATAGACGCCCTCGAGCTGGGCGAGGAACTGGTCGCGATTGAGTGTCCCGGTGCCGAGACGCCCGGTGGCGCGGGCTTCGGCGTAGGTACGCTGGATCCGGTTCTGGTTGAGCGGGTGCGTGCTGGCCCATTCCGGAAGCTGGCGGTTCGTCTGACCCTGGACCCGCGCCTCGAGCGCTGTCTGCCGGCCGATTGCGGCGAGGATCCCCGGCGCTCCCGCCGGATCGTAGCCGGCGCCGATAAGGTAGCGGATGCCGAGCGCGTCGGACTGATGTTCCTGCTCGCGCGAAAAGCCAAGCGTCTGCAGGGCCGCCGAAAGCTGGCTGCGCTGCGCGATGGCATTGCCAAAGCTTCCGCCGACGATACTTCCAAAGATTCTGGCGGCGAGCGCACTCTGGCTGTTGCGTCGGGCGATCGCTTCGCGCTGCTGCGCGTGCTGGGCGGCGATGTGCGCCGCTTCGTGCCCAAGGGCGAAGGCGAGCTCGGACTCATTGTCCATCAGCCCCATCAGCTGGCGGGTGATGTAGACGTAGCCGCCGGGCACGGTGAAGGCATTCTCGACGGCGGAGTTAAGGACCGTGAAGCGGAAGGACGCCCCGGGGTTGTAGATCCCCGATTGCGCCGCGACCCGCTGGCCCACCGAGTTGACGTAGCCAGCGCGCGGTCCGGTCTCGGCGCCGCCGAACTCGGCGATGAACTGCGGATGCTGCCGCTGCGCCTCGGCGACGTAGCGCGGGTCGATCGACCGGCCCGGATATTGCGCCGTCAGTGCGGTCGATGCCGCCACAACGGTGGCCGCGGTCAGAAACAGGACTGCTTTACGCATCGCCTCGGGCCTCGTTCGTTACAGGCGGGAAAATTGGCGCCGCGCCGTTGAACGGGACATGACTGCCACCCATTCCGGCGAAGATCAGCCGATCGCGAGGAACTTGGCTCGGCGCTGAGCGAGCAGCTCCCTGGACCCCAGCGACGAGCAGCCGCTCAATTCTTCGACGATCGCTGCCTCGAGCGTCGCAATCGCCAGTTCGCGGTCGCGGTGGGCGCCGCCGACGGGTTCCGGGACGATGCGATCGATGACCCCGAGCGCGTGCAGGTCCTGGGCGGTGATCTTCATCGCCTCGGCGGCATCCGCGGCCCTGTCGGCAGTCCGCCACAGGATCGACGCACAGCCTTCCGGCGAAATCACCGAATAGACGGCATGCTCGAACATCAGCACCCGATTGGCGGCGGCGAGCGCGACCGCGCCGCCGGACCCGCCTTCGCCGACGATGACCGCGATCAGCGGCACTCCGAGACCAAGGCACTCCTGGGTGGCCCTGGCGATGGCTTCGGCTTGCCCGCGCTCTTCCGCCTCGACCCCGGGAAAGGCGCCGGGCGTGTCGACCAGGGTCAGCACCGGAAGCCCGAAGCGGTCGGCAAGCCGCATCAGCCGGATCGCCTTGCGATAGCCTTCCGGCTTGGCCATCCCGAAATTGTGCCTGAGCCGCGAAGCGGTGTCCTCGCCTTTTTCATGGCCGATCAGCATCACCCGGCGACCGCCGATCCGCGCGAATCCGCCGAGAATGGCGGGATCGTCGGCGAACGCCCGGTCCCCCGCTAGCGGCACGAAATCCGTGGTCATGGCCTCGATGAAGTCCGTGAAGTGCGGGCGCTCGGGGTGACGGGCAACCTGCGCCTTTTGCCACGGAGTCAGCTTCGAATAGGTATCACGAAGCATCCGCGCGGCTTTGGCCTCGAGGCGGTCGACGTCGGCGTGGATGTCGATTGCCCCCTCGCTGGCGGTGTCGCGGAGCTCGCGCACACGCGCCTCCAATTCGGCGATCGGCTTTTCGAAATCGAGGTAGGTCTGCATCGGCAGCGGCGGGTAGGCCGCCCCAGCCGGAGCGTCAACGACCGCGGTCGGCCAGCGGGTGGCGTTCGTTGACCAGCTGAACCAGGCGCGCCGCGTCGACGTGGGTGTAGATCTGCGTCGTCGCAATGTCGGCATGGCCGAGCAGCGCCTGGAGCACTCGCAGGTCGGCGCCGCCGGCCAGCAAGTGGGTGGCGAAGGCATGGCGAAGCACGTGCGGGCTGATCCGGTCGGGCGCGATTCCGGCCTTGCCGGCGACCTCGCGAACCAGCTGGAACAGCCGTACCCGGCTAAGGTGCGCCGTGCCGCCTGGAAACAGCCAGCGGCTGTCCTTGGGCACATGTTCGAGCCAGCGTGCGACAGCCTGCTCGGCCCGCGTCGAGATCGGCACCAGCCGTTCCTTCTGCCCCTTGCCGAGCAGGATCAGGAACGGCTGCCCCTTGCGGAGCGCGGCGCGCGGCAGGCTGATCAGCTCGCTTGCCCTGAGGCCGGAGCCGTACAGCAGCTCGAGGATGGCGACGTTGCGAAGCGCCAGCGGCTCGCCGCTGGCGGCGCGATGCTCGGCATCGGCGAACAGCGCTTCGACGTCGGCCGCCTCCAGCACTCGGGGAAGCGGCCTTTGCAGGCTCGGTTGCGGCAGCGCTGCGGAGGGGTCGTCCTCGCGCAGCGAATCGTCGACGAGGAAGCGATAGAAGCGGCGCAGCGCTGCCGAGCGCCTCGCCACCGTCGACGGTGCCAGGTCCGCCCATTGCGCGCCCAGCGTGGCAATGGAGCTAGTGGACGCGCTTCCGAGCGCACCACCGAGGTCGGCGGCCGCTTTGGTGAGGTCGCTGCGGTAGGCCATCAGCGTGTTTGGCGACGCACCCGCCTCGGCCGCCATCATTTCCAGGAAGCGATCGACCAGCGCGCGGTCGGCTTCGTTCACGTCCGCGCCAGCGCCTCGGCAGCGATCATGCGAGCGGTGAAATCCTGCCGGGCCTTACGCAGCGCGGCGACGGTACGGAACAGGTGGCTCGACGGCAGCTGCGCGAAACCGGGCGCCTGGAAACCGCTGCCGGCAAGGACCAGCACCGACCCCGACTGGCCGCGCGACCCGGCGGCATCGATCATCGTCCCCCAGCTCGACGCCCGCTCGATGTGCAGCTCGTTGCGGCTGTTGAGCCGGGATGCAGAGCCGAGGTCGATCCGGCCGAGCGCGGCAAGGCCTGCGACCAACAGCGCGCTGCGCTTGCGCCCGGGGCTGTTGTCGCGGCTGATGAAGCTGCTGATCCGGCCAGCGGCGATGTCGACGCTCTCGGCATCCGGTGCGGCAAGCGCCAACATCGCCCAGCAGCGGTCAGCATATTGATCGTCCATATCCTCTGTCGCTGCCGACCATTCCGCGGCCTCGCGGTCGAGGCCCCCGGCGAGCATCGAGGCGATCAGCTCGGGCGCATCTTCCTGGAGTGCAGCGTCGGGCACCACACGCGCCGCGGCGGCGGCGAGCATCGCCCGCGACGCCTCGCGCTCGAGGCTCCCGCCCTCGCGCTCCCACAGCCGCCGCATCGCGTTAAGGCGGATGGTCTGGGTGCGCCCGGCAAACGCGAGCCGGAGCTGCCAGGCATCGGTGCCGCTAAGCTCGTTAGGATCGGTGGCGTCGTAAATCAGCGAATACAAATCGATCAGCGCTTGCGAGGAGAAAACACCAAGGCCGGCGGCGATTCGGGCCGACTCGAGCCGGCTCTGCAGGGCCACCAGTGGGGCGCGCGCATGCCAGGCGCGAAGCTGGGGCGAAGACCGCTCGACGAGCCGCTCCGGCGGGCTCATCCCGGTTCCGGCGGAAAGGCCGAACCGCCAGGCGTTGAGCGCTTCCACCGGCTCCCATTCGACGGTGACCGCCCGGCCGGTGTCGGACGCAGCGCCGACTACTTTTTGCGCAAGCACCAGGTCGATGCCGCCGATCTTCCCGCGGCGACGGGCGGAGTCGATCTGCGCCGCAGCGCTCGCCGGCTCGCCGGCAAGCGCAGAGCACATCGCCTGAACGAGCGGCAGCACGGTCGCTTCCACCCGGCCCATCTGCTCGGTCAGCGGGCACAGCCCTGCCGGATCGGCGTTGGCAAGGGCCGACTGCACCGCCACCTGCACCATCTTCGGCGAGAAACGGTCGGTATCGACGCCGGCGACCAGCATTCGCGCGGCAGCCGCCTCGCCCATGCGCAACAACAGCCAGGCGCGCTCGGCGGTCCAGTCGACCGGGTTGACCCCCTGCGGAGCCTGGACCTCGGCAATCAGGGCATTGCGGAGCGCGATGTGCAGCCAGCGCGAAGCCAGCGGGGTCTGCGTTCGCCGCATCAAGGTGGACAGGAACGGCCCGCTCGCCGCCCCCCAGACACGCGTGCCAAGGCCGACCTGCATCGGGTCGAGCGCTCCGACGGCGAACGGGTCGCGGCGCGCATAGGGGGGATATTCGACCGGCGGTGGCGGCGGCGGAAGCTCTACGTCTGAAATCTCCAGAGTCCCCGAATCGCCAGGGTCGGCGGTTGGGCGGGGCGATGGCGCCGGAGTCGAGCTTGGCGACGGCGACGGGGTCGTGGCCGGCGGCGGCGCCGGAACCTGCGCCGGCGGGACCACTACATTCTGGACCTGGGCGAGCGCCGGCAAGGCGATGGCAATCGCCGCGCACCCGACCAGCAAGAGCTTTCTAGCGCCCGACCGCATTGGTGACGTCCACCTCGATCGGCTGCGTTGGAACTTCACGCGTCAGGCTCGACAGGAAGTAGATTCCGGCCGCGACGATCGCCAGCAAAAGGATAAGCATGACGAGGGGCCGCGGCGGCCCGCGTCGGCGGCTGCTTCCAAGGGGAGTGATTGACCTGCTTCTCATGGGAGCGGGCTTTTGCCCGACGTCGGGCACCGCTGTATAGCCCTTGGCAATGCAAAAATTGACGGACCGGCTCGACCGGCCAATCGTGCTCGTGGGACTAATGGGTGCCGGAAAATCGACGGTCGGGCGACGCCTGGCGAAGCGGCTCGGGCTGCCCTTCGTCGATACCGACGCGGCGATCGAAGATGCCACCGGCCAGCCGTGGGGCGAATTGTTCGAGCGTTTTGGCGAAGCCGATTATCGCGATGGCGAGCGCCGCCTGGTTGCCCGGATCGTCGGCGGCGAAGTGCGGGTGATCTCGACCGGCGGTGGTGTCTTTGTCGACCCGCGGACGCGGGAGTTGCTCAATCAACGCGCGATCACCGTCTGGCTCGACGCGCCGGTCGACGTGCTCGCCGACCGCACCTCGCGCCGCAACACCCGTCCGCTGCTGCGCAACGGCGACGCCAAGCGAACCCTCGAACAGCTCTCGGAGCAGGAGCGCCCCTGCTATGCGGAGGCGCACATCCACATCAAAAGCGGAGGCGGGGCGCACAAGGAAGTAGTCGAAGCAATCGTCCGCAAGATCGGAGCGTATCTCGACGGCGCCGCTGCCTAAGCTTCCCCCGGTTGCTCGTCAGCGAGCGAACGGTCTGGCGCGAACATCCGGTGCTTGGCGGCGTGGATGTCGCCGGTGCCGCTTTGCGCCTGCAGCCGCTCGTCGTCGCGGACCCGATACTCCCGTACCACGCGTCCGGTTTCGCGCTCTGAAATGCCGAGCTTGAGCAGAGCCTCGCGCGCCATGACGACCGCGCTCTCGAACATTTCGCGCTGGAACAGCGCAACGTCGAGACCGTCGAATTCCATGAGTTTGACGCGGTCGTAGACCCGAACCATTACCACCGCCTGCGGGAAGGCCTCCATGACCGCTTCGAGCTTACTTCGATCCAGCTCGTCGCCGTCCTGGCAGAACAGGATCGCCTCCGCCGTGTCGGCGCCGGCCGTCCGCAGCAGGTCGATCCGAGTCCCGTCGCCATAATAGACCTTGGTGCCGAATCCTTCGCTGACCTCGATCTGTTCGGCATCGACATCGATGATCGTCACCGGAATCCGCTTGGCCATCAGCATCTGCGCGACGGTTTGGCCGAAGCGACCGTAGCCGACGACGATGGCGTTGGTCTCGGGCGAGGTCTCGGGCCCGTCGAGCCCATGGTCGGGTTCGGGCAGCCGCTGTCTGACCCAGGCGGCGCCGTTCATCAAAAACGGGGTGGCGGCCATCGACAGGATCACGACGGCGCTGAACAGCGATGCCGCCTCCGGCGCGATTAGCTCCGCACGCTCGGCTTGCGCGAACAGCACGAAACCGAACTCTCCACCCTGGCTGAGCAGCAGCCCGAGCCAGATCGCCCGCCCCAGCTTCATCTTGAAGATCAGGCCGATCGCGGTGATCACTCCGGCCTTCACCGCGATCAAGGTCACCACCAGCAACGCCACGTACAGCGGTTCCTCGGCGATCGCCTCGAGGTTGATCAGCATCCCGACCGAGACGAAGAACAACCCGAGCAGCACCGAGCGGAACGGCTCGATGTCGCTCTCCAGCTCGTGCCGGTACGGCGATTCCGCCAGCATCACGCCGGCGATGAACGCCCCGAGCGCGGTCGACAGGTGGAGCGAGTGCATCAGGGCGGCGCTGGCAATGACGGTGAAAAGGCCGGCGAAGATGAACAGCTCGCGCTCGCCCAGATGTCCGACCAGCCGGAACAACGGGTTGAGGATCAGCCGCCCGGCGACGATCAGCCCGACGACCGCCCCGACCGTGTACAGCGCCAAAGTTGCGCCGGCCGGCGTTCCCGGGTCGGCGGGGGCTCGCGACATCGCCGCGATAATGGTGATCATCGGGACCAGCGACAGGTCCTGAAACAGCAGGATCGAGAACGCCCGTTCGCCATGCGGCTCGCGCATCGATCCCGACGATCGAAGCATCGGCACCACCTGCGCCGTCGACGACAGCGCCAGCGGAAGGCCGATGGCGAGGCTCGCAGGGATGCTGATCGCCAGCACCAGGTGAAGCAGAGCGCTCAGCACCAGGCCGCAGGCGACCACCTGGATCAGCCCGAGGCCGAAGATATCCGCTCGCAGCCGCCAAAGCCGCGAGGGGTGAAGCTCCAGCCCGATCAGGAACAGCAGCAGGGCGATGCCGATTTCCGACACCCGCATCACCGATTCCGGCTCGTCAATCAGTCCCAGCGCGTAAGGGCCGATCAGTACTCCGCCGACGATGTAGCCAAGGGTCGCACCCAGTCCGAGACGACGGAACAGCGCGACGAACACCATCGCCGCGCCAAGCATCAAAGCAAGGTCGATCAGCGCGGTCCCGGTTGCGGTCGCCGCCGCTTCTTCGCTCACCAGGGATTGCTCATCGCGGCAATGAGCGCTCGGAACGGTAGAAGTATTCCGCCGTGGCGCGATTTGCGGGCGCGCGCCGGTTCGAGCGCGGCGATGCCCGGCCAGTCGGGCAGCTGCTCAGCGCCGGCCAACCAGGTGGTCAGCGCCGCTAGCCCCTGCTCGACGTCCGCACGGTCGCGCCCCTGGGCATGACTGGCGACCAGCGCTGCCGACGCCTGCCCGAACGCGCAGGCATGCACCTGCTGCGACAAGGCCGCGACCTCGCCGTCTTCGCCGACCATGACCTTTGTCCGGATGACGCTGCCGCAGGTCGGCGAGCGAACCTCGGCCGACCCGTCGACCCGGTCGAGCTCCACCGGTTCCGGAAGCGAGGCTGCCAGCCGCAATATCTCGACGGTGTAGAGCGGCGCGGTGATCACCGCCTCCACGTCGTGCCGCCGGGGCCGTCTTCAAGTGTAATCCCTCGCGCTTTGAGCTCGTCCCGGATGCGGTCGGCCATCGCGAAGTCGCGGCGAGCCTTGGCCTGTGTGCGATCGGCGATGCGCTGCTCGATGTCGGCGTCATCGCCACCGCGGAACCAGTCGTCGGCACTTGCGCCCATCAACCCGAGCAAACGCGCGCTACCCTTCAGCGCCCGCGGATCGCCGATCGCCCCCAAGCGCGCCAGGGCGAGCGGGGTGTTGAGGTCGTCGGAGAGTGCGTCCACGACACCCTGGTCCGTCTCGCCATGCTCGGCATCGCCGGCGGTCCGGTACAGCCGGTCGAGCGTCGCCTTCGACTGGGTCACGAGGCTGTCCGACCATTCGAGCGGCTGGCGGTACTGCGCCGACAGCAAAGCCAGCCGAAGCACCTCGCCCTTGTGACCCTGATCGAGCAACTCGTTCACGCGCACCACATTGCCGACGCTCTTCGACATCTTCGCCGCCGCCATCGACAACATTCCGTTGTGCAGCCAGTAGCGTGCCAGCGGCGCCCCGCCGTGGCTGCAGCTCGACTGCGCGACCTCATTCTCGTGGTGCGGAAATTCCAGGTCCAGCCCGCCGCCGTGAATATCGATCGTCTCGCCCAGGTGCGCCTCGATCATCGCCGAGCATTCGATGTGCCAGCCGGGCCGTCCCCTGCCCCACGGACTGTCCCAGCCGGGCTGATCGTCGCCACTCGGCTTCCACAGCACGAAATCCGCCGGTGAGCGCTTGTAGGGCGCAACGTCGACCCGGGCGCCGGCGATCATCTCGTCCATCGGCCGCCGAGACAGCTGTCCGTATTCGGGCCAGCTCGGCACGTCGAACAGCACGTGCCCCTCGGCCGCATAGGCGTGGCCCGCGTCGATCAGCCGCTCGATCATTGCGATCATCTGCGGGATGGTCCGGGTCGCCAGCGGCACGATGTCAGGCCGCGGCACGCCGAGCGCCGCGAGGTCCTCGAAATAGAATCGGCTGTAGCGCTCGGTGATGGTCTCGATCGGGACATCTTCCGCGGCCGCGGCGGCCATGATCTTGTCCTCGATGTCGGTGACGTTGGCCGCATGGACGACGCTGCCCTCGCCGTAGACGTGGCGCAGCAGCCGGGCGAGCGTGTCGAAAACCACCGCCGGCCGCGCGTTGCCGATGTGGGCGCGGTTGTAGACGGTCGGCCCGCAGACATACATGGTGATGCGCTCGGGGTCGCCGGGCACGAACTCGCGCTTCTCGCGGCTCATCGTGTCGTAGAAGCGGATCATTGCTCGTCTCCCACCACGCCCCGGCGCGCCTCGACCCAGTCGACGATGGCGCGGCCGCTGGCATTGAGTAACGGATAGGTGCGAGAGTTGGTCATCCACGACGGCCGCTCCGCCCTCGGCCCGTAGACGAGGTCGGTGGAGAGATTGGCGAACAGAAAGAAGATCGTCGCCGCAAGCAGCCCCTTGAGCAGCCCGAAGCCGCCGCCAAGGAACCGATCGACCGGCCCGACCAGCGAGCGCCGGGTCTTCTTGCCCACCGAACGCGCTAGCAGCTTGACCAGCACGAAGGTCGGAACGAACAGCAAGGCGAAAGCCAGCACGGCCCCACCAGCGCTGGTGCCGACCACGGGTGTCAGGCCCCCCGTCAGCTGGGTGTGGAACAGCTTGATCGCCGCAATCGCCGCGACCCAGGCGAGCAGCGACAGGAACTCATAGACGAAGCCGCGGACGAAGCCGACCGCGGCTCCGCCAACCAGCACCAGGACCACGAAGATGTCGAGCGCGCTCACTTGAGTGCGGCTAGCGAAGTCTTTTGGGCATTGCGAGCCGTCTAGGCCAGGCTACGCTCAGCTGCGGCAAGATCAAGGCTGCGTGCGAGGCGCCGGCTCGGCACGAACCCTGCGCTTGCGAAGGTCGATCGCCGGCCGTTCGACACAGTACCAGGAGCCCGCTCCGAAAGAGATCGCCAACGGCAACGAAAGCGCGATCATGCCAAGCAGGCTGATCCCCGGCACCAGCGCCGCCACCATCTGTTGAACGATGAAGCCATAGATGTACGTGCCGTAGGAAAAATCCCCGACCCGGTTGTACGCGATCAGCGCCGGCGCCTTAGCAAAGCCGAGACACAAGACGCCGTAGCCGACGGCGAGCGACCAGAGCTCTTCGACACCATGGCCGACGAAGGCGAGCCCGGACGCGACCGCGAGCAGCGCAAGGGCAAGCCAGCCGTTCAATATCCCCGCCGACCGGTAGCGGTAGACGGCCATCCCTAGCACGAACGGCACGCTGAAAGTCGCGAACGGCTGGAGAGCCGGCCACGGCCCGTAGCGCGCGGCCGCGTAGACCGGCACCCAGAGCAGCACCAGCCATGGGAAGCGCCGTGGGCGGATCAGCCCGAATATGCCGGCGAGGAACAGCCCCGCGTAACACGCAACTTCATAGTATAGCGTCCACAGCGGGATGTTGACGCCGGACGGGAACGGGTTTGACGCAAACAGCTCCGGCAAGTGGGCGGCCATGATCCGGACGATCGACGCGGCCTGCAGCGGATAGAGCCAGATCGACCAGTCGCTGAAGTAATCTTCGAGCGGCAGCCGAGTGAACAGCGGTCCGACAACGAATGCCGTAACCGTTGCGGCGACCAACAGGCCGGGAAGGATGCGGGTCACTCGCGCCAGGACGAACTCGGCGTTCGATCGGCGCCGCTCGAAGCTCAGGCAAACGAAGAAGCCGCTGATCGCGAAGAAGGCGATGACCGCGGTAATTCCGAGGTGATAGTCGCCGAACAGGTAGAATGGGTCGGGTGTGTCTGCGCCCAGTGCCAGCAGGCTGGAATGGCCGATGATCACGGCACTCGCGGCGACCAGCCGGAGCAAAGTGAAGTGGTTCTGCTCGCCGCCTTCGGGCAGGCTTTCGATCGACAACTAATGGCCTCGCTTCGAGCTCAACGTCCGAGGATGTGATCGACGAGCGCGCGCAGGTTGGCGAATCCCGCAACGGCGATCCCGTCGGCGGCCTTGACGCCGGAGGGCACCCACGCTTTCTCGAACCCCAGCTTGGCGGCTTCCTTGAGCCGAAGCGGACCGTGCGCCACCGGCCGGATTTCGCCTGACAGAGCGATTTCGCCGAGGATCACGCAATCGCTGGCGATCGGCCGCTCCGAAAGCGCCGAAACCAGCGCCGCAGCGACGGCAAGGTCGGCGGCCGGGTCGGACAGGCGATAACCGCCGGCAACGTTGAGATAGACTTCGGCCGACGCAAAATTGAGGCCGCAGCGCGCCTCCAGCACCGCCAAAATCATCGCCAGCCGCCCCGAATCCCAGCCGACCGCCGCCCGCCGCGGGGTTGCGCCGCTGGCGAGGCGAACGGTGAGCGCCTGAATCTCGACCAGCACCGGGCGGGTGCCCTCGATTGCGGGGAAGACACTGGTGCCGCTGACCGCCTCACCGCGCTGGGTGAGGAACAGCGCGGAAGGATTGGCGACCTCGGCCAGGCCCGCGCCCTGCATCGCGAACACGCCGATCTCATCAGTGCCGCCGAAGCGATTCTTGAGCGCCCGAAGGATCCGGTACTGGTGGCTTCGCTCGCCTTCGAAGCTCAGCACCGTGTCGACCATATGCTCGAGCACGCGGGGGCCGGCGATGCTGCCGTCCTTGGTGACATGGCCGACGAGAACGACCGCAGTGCCCCGCTCCTTGGCGAAGCGCACCAGCTCCTGCGCCGAGGCGCGCACCCGGCTGACCGTGCCGGGAGCGCCTTCGATCAGGTCGGAATGCATGGTCTGGATGGAATCGATTACCAGCAGGTCGGGAGTTTCCCCCCCGAGGGTGGTCAGGATGTCGCGCACCGATGTCGCGGCCGCCAGCCGGACCGGAGCCTTGCCGAGCCCGAGGCGGACAGCCCGCAGCCGCACCTGCTCGGCCGATTCCTCGCCCGAGACATAAACGACGCTCCGACCCGCCTTGGCGAGCTCGGCGCCGATCTGCAGCAGCAGGGTCGACTTGCCGATGCCGGGGTCGCCGCCGACCAGCATCGCCGATCCCGGCACGATCCCGCCGCCGATTGCCCGGTCGAACTCGGCGACACCGCTGACCACTCGCTCGGGAAGCGCGCTCGGCGCATCCAGCCCGACCAGCTCGACCACCCTGCCCCCGCCCTGCAAATTGTGCTTGGCGGCGAAGATGTTGGCGACCGGCGCCGATTCCTGGACCAGCGTGTTCCACTCGGCGCAATCGGGGCACTGCCCCTGCCAGCGGCTGCTGACCGACCCGCAGGCCTGGCAGACGTATCGGGACTTGGGCTTGGCCATCGCTCCACTGGTCTAAAGCCCGTAGCGACAAGCGCAACGGTAGGACCGCGAGGACGTTTATGCTGTTCCACCCTAACGAGGAGACCAAGGGATGCCACGCGCAGCCACCCCCGATCATGTGTCGCTATTTTACAAGGATTGGGGCCCGCGCGACGGGTCGCCTTTCGTGCTTCTGCACGGGTGGCCGCTGACGGCCGATACGTTCGACGATCTGGCGGTGGCGCTGGCCGAGGACGGCTATCGAAGCATCGTCCCCGACCGCCGCGGCTTCGGCCGATCCGATCAGCCGTGGGACGGCTATGACTATGACACCTTTGCGTCCGACGTGGACGCTGTGCTCGAGGACGCTGGGATCAGCGGCACTTTCGCGGTCGCCGGATTCTCGATGGGCGGCGGCGAGGTCGCCAAGCTCGTTGCCCGCCACGGAAGCCGCATTTCCAAGGCGATCCTGATCAGTTCGGTCGTCCCCTACATGCTGAAGACCGATGATAATCCCAACGGGGTCCCGCAGTCGGTATTCGACGAGATGACTGCGGGGATGAAAAAGGACCGGGCGGCCTTCTTAACCGCCTTCGCCCGCGATTTCTTCGGGGTCGGAGTGATGGCGCACCCGGTCAGCGACGGCGTGCTCGACGATTTCTTTCGCCAGGCAATGATGGCTGGCCTGCGTCCGACCCTCGCCGCTGCCAAGGCTTTCGCAACGACCGATTTCCGCCCCGACTTGAAGC
>JACCSV010000336.1 GCA_013812805.1 Sphingomonas sp.
CAGTTCGGCGACTTCGCCAACGGCGCGCAAACGATCATCGATCAATTCATCGCCAGCGGCGAAGGCAAATGGCTGCGCGCCAGCGGCCTGGTGCTGCTGCTGCCGCACGGCTTTGAGGGTCAGGGGCCGGAACACAGCTCGGCGCGGCCGGAGCGCTACCTGCAGCTATGCGCGGAAGACAATATCCAGGTCGCCAACTGCACGACGCCGGCCAA
Source organism: Sphingomonas sp. (assembly GCA_013812805.1). Classification (GTDB taxonomy): domain Bacteria; phylum Pseudomonadota; class Alphaproteobacteria; order Sphingomonadales; family Sphingomonadaceae; genus Sphingomicrobium. The sequence continues at coordinate 216 of JACCSV010000336.1, forward strand.
TTACTTCCACATCCTCAGGCGGCAGATGCTTCGCGACTTCCGCAAGCCTCTGTTCCTGATGACGCCCAAGTCGCTGCTTCGGCACAAGCTTGCCGTTTCCAGCATCGCCGACTTCACCGGTGACAGCCACTTCCGACGGATCATCTCCGACCTCGGCCCGCCCGCGGAGGGCGACACGCGCCGCTTGGTGCTGTGCTCGGGCAAGCTCGCTTATGAGCTGATGGAGGCGCGCGACGAGGCCGGCGACCTTGGCGTCGAGATCCTGCGCATCGAGCAGCTTTATCCTTTCCCCTCGGAGCCGTTGGTGAAGCGCCTGCGGGCCATGCCGAAGCTTCAGGACGTGATCTGGGCCCAGGAAGAACCGAAGAACAACGGCGCATGGTTCTTCGTCGAGCCGCTGCTCGAGGCGTGCCTCACGGAAGCTGGCTTTGCCGGCATGCGCCCGCAATATGCCGGCCGCGACGCCGCCGCGTCGCCCGCCACCGGCCTTGCCAAGCGGCACGCTGCCGAGCAGGCGGCCTTGATCGCCGGGGCTCTGGGCCATACCAGCCGCCCGGATGCGCGCACCGCGGCGGCACTCGGCTAGGACAGAGAAGAGATATGGCTGACGTTCAGGTCCCGGCGCTCGGGGAATCGATAACCGAAGGCACGCTTGCGCAATGGCTGAAGAAGCCCGGCGAGGCGGTTAGTCAGGACGAGCCGATCGCCAGCCTGGAGACCGACAAGGTCAGCGTCGACGTGCCCTCGCCGGTGGCCGGCGTGCTCGAGGCGACGCTGGTCAACGAAGGCGACACGGTCGCCGTCGGAGCGGTGATCGCTCGCATCACCGAGGGCGGGGTTGCCGCCGCCCCGGCCGAACAAGCGCCCGGCCCGGCCGACCAAGCGGCGGACTCCACCACCAACCCCACCGGAGCGGGCGAGAACCCGCAGCTTCGCGGCAGCGAGCATGCGCCGCAGCCGGAACCCGGTGCCGATGCCAGCTCCGGCGATCAGCCTGAGACTGGCGACGGCATCATGACAATGTCGCCGGCCGTGCGCCGCGCGGTGCTCGAGCATCATCTCGACCCGACCAGGATCAAGGGTACGGGCCGCGATGGTCGGTTGACCAAGGATGATGTGATCGCGGCGGCGCAAGCGCAGAAGAGCTCCAGTGCTCCTGCGGCGGCAGGAGACCAGCCCGTTGCCAAAGCAACGCCTGCTCCGCAGGCGGTCGAGGCCCCTGCCTCCGCAGGGGCACAGCAAGCCGCGTCCGGCGAGCGGCGCGAAGAGCGGGTCAAGATGTCCCGGCTTCGGCAGACGATCGCCAGGCGCCTCAAGGAAGCGCAGAACACCGCGGCGCTGCTGACTACCTTCAACGACGTCGACATGTCCGCCGTGATCGCCGCACGCACGCAGTACAAGGAGCTGTTCGAGAAGAAGCACGGCATTCGCCTCGGCTTCATGGGCTTCTTCGTCAAAGCCGTGGCGCTGGCGGCGCGCGACGTGCCGTCGGTCAACGCCAGCATCGACGGCGAGGAGATCGTCTACCGCGACTATCTCGACGTTTCGGTCGCGGTGTCGGCGCCCAAGGGGTTGGTCGTCCCCGTCGTCCGCAATGCGAACGCGATGAGCTTCGCCGAGATCGAGAAGACCATCGCCGACTTCGGCAAGCGCGCCAAGGACGGCACGCTGACGATGGAGGAGATGCAGGGCGGCACCTTCACTATCTCCAACGGCGGCGTCTTCGGTTCGCTTCTGTCCACCCCGATCATCAACCCACCGCAGGCCGCGGTGCTGGGCATGCACCGGATCGAGGAGCGGGCGGTGGTCAGGGACGGGCAGATCGTCGCCCGGCCGATGATGTATCTGGCGCTCTCCTACGACCACCGGCTGGTCGACGGCCGCGAGGCGGTCACCTTCCTGGTCCGCGTCAAGGAAGCGATCGAGGACCCGACGCGGCTGCTGATCGATCTTTGAGGATAACGCATGGCTGACTACGATTTCGACGTCCTGGTGATCGGCGCCGGCCCCGGCGGCTATGTCGCCGCGATCCGCGCCGCGCAGCTCGGCCTCAAGACCGCCTGCGCCGAGAGCCGCGAGACGCTCGGTGGCACCTGCCTCAACGTCGGCTGTATCCCGTCCAAGGCGCTGCTCCACGCCTCCGAGCTGTTTGAGGAAGCGGCGCATGGCACCCTCGCCAAGTGGGGCGTGAAGGCGAGCGGAGTCGAGCTCGACCTCGACACGATGCACGCGGCGCGCAGGGACTCGATCACCGGCCTCACCGGCGGCATCGAATTCCTGTTCAAGAAGAACAAGATCGAGTGGCTCAAAGGACTCGCCACCTTCGAAAGCGCCGACACCGTCCGCGTCGGCGAGCGCACCGTCCGCGCCAAGAACATCGTCATCGCCACCGGCTCGTCGGTGACGCCGCTGCCCAGCGTTGCCGTGGACCAGGAGCGGATCGTCGATTCCACCGGCGCGCTGGAGTTGCCGGAGGTGCCCGAGCACCTCGTTGTCATTGGCGGCGGAGTTATCGGCCTCGAACTTGGCTCGGTGTGGAAGCGCCTCGGCGCCAAGGTCACGGTTGTCGAATATCTCGACCAGATCCTGCCGGGCATGGACGGCGAAGTCCGCAAGGAATCTCACAAGATCTTCAAGAAGCAGGGTTTTGAGTTCCGGCTGAGCACCAAGGTCACCGCTGCCGAAGCGAAAAACGGCAGCGTCGCGCTGACCGTCGAGCCGGCGGCGGGCGGCTCGTCAGAAACGATCGAGGCGAGCCACGTCCTCGTGTCGATCGGCCGGCGGCCGAACACCGAGGGACTCGGCCTGGAAAAGGCCGGCCTTCAGGTCAACACCCGCGGCCAGATCGATACCGACCATGAGTTCCGCACCTCGATCCCCGGCGTCTGGGCGATCGGCGACGTCATCCCTGGCCCAATGCTCGCCCACAAGGCCGAGGACGAGGGTATCGCGGTCGCCGAAAACATCGCTGGCGAGACCGGTATCGTCAATCATGCGGTGATCCCGAACGTGGTCTACACGATGCCGGAGATTGCCGGCGTCGGCCTGACCGAGGAGGATGCCCGCGCCGGCGGCGAGGTCAAGGTCGGCAAGTTCCCGATGCTCGCCAACAGCCGCGCCAAGACCAACAAGGAGCCCGACGGCTTCGTCAAGGTGATCGCCGACGCCAAGACCGACCGCGTGCTCGGGGTGTGGATCATCGCCTCGCTCGGCGGGACGATGATCGCCGAGGCGGCGCTGGCGATGGAGTTCGGAGCGACCAGCGAGGACATCGCCTACACAAGCCACGCCCACCCGACCCATTCGGAGGCGCTGAAGGAAGCGGCGATGGCGGTGACCGGCAAGCCGATCCACATCTAGGGGCGCGGCGAAGTGACTTCCGCGCGGACCCGGCTTCGCCGCTGGCACCTGTGGTTGGGGTGGATCGTCGGCCTGCCGATCCTGTTCTGGGTGGTGTCGGGGCTGGTGATGGTGGCCAGGCCGATCGAAGAGGTGCGGGGCACGCACCTGCTGAAAAGCCCGCCGCCGCTGCAGCTTCGGTCCGCGCCGAGGGCGCCGCCACTGGGGCAGGCGCCAGTCGCTTCGCTCGCCCTCGAGCAGCGGGCGGCGGGCCCGCGCTGGGTCGTGCAGATGGAGGACGGCGCCTCTCGGCTGGCGGACCCGGCGACCGGCGAGTGGCTGCCGCCGCTTGCCGCTCGCGATGCGGCGCGCGAAGTCCTGGCGCGCTATGCAGGCACCTCCACGCTTGCGAACGTGAACCGCGTCGATCCCAACAAGCCGCCACTCGATTTCCGGCGGCCGGTTGCGGCCTGGCAGGTGCGTATGGCCGACGGCACCAATTTCTACGTCGAGGCCGGATCGGGCGAGATCGCTGCGACTCGCACTCGCTTCTGGCGCGTCTTTGACTGGATGTGGGGGCTCCACATCATGGACCTCAAGACCCGGGAGGACACGCACAACCCGCTGGTCATTACGTTCGGCGTGATTGCGCTGGTGACGACCCTGCTGGCGCTTGCTCTGCTGCCGATGACGCTCAGGCGTCGCCGGCGGCCGGGGCGCGCCTCAGAATAACCACTCGCGAAGCAGGCTACCGAAGCTCGGATCCGCCCGGGCCAGCCGCCCCGGCGCGACTGCCGGGCATTCGATGCACCGGACCTGGATCGTCCCGCCGCCAAGGATCGAGCGAAGCTGCGCGAGCGCAGCGCGGATAGCGGCTTCGGGCGACAGCGAGGCGAAGGCGTCCTGCGTCGGCTGGTCGCCGGCCTGGTCCTCGGCGAACATTTCCAGCAGCTCGTCCTCGAAGCTCTTGGGCGGGTCGAGGTAGCGAATTTCGCTCTTGGCGTCGTCGAGCTTGGCGAGCTGGCCGGCCTTGACGACCGCCTCTTCAAGCCCGCCGAAACCGTCGACCAGGCCGAGCTGGCGGGCGGTGGTGCCGGCCCACACCCGCCCCTGGGCGATCCGGTCGATTTGCTGCGGGGAGGTTTTGCGCGACCGCGCGACGATCGTCAGGAACTGCCGGTAAACCGAATTGACGCCCGCCTGGATCAGCCGGTCGGCCTCCGGCGAGGGGCCGTTGAGAAGGTCCGGCTCGCCCGACAGCGGCGTCGTCTTGATGCCGTCGGCGCCGATCCCGAGCTTCTCGAGTGACCCTTGGAAGCTCGGCAGGATACCGAACACGCCAATCGATCCGGTGATGGTCGAGGGCTCGGCGAAGATGAAGTCGGCCGGGGTCGCGACCCAATAGCCGCCCGAGGCGGCGACGCTGCCCATCGAGACCACGACCGGCAATTTCCCTTTCTTGGCGCCGAGGATCGACTGGCGGATCCGCTCGGAAGCCAGGACCGAACCGCCGGGGCTGTCGACGCGCACGACGAGCGCCTTCAAGCCCCCCTTGGCGACCGCCTTGTCGATCGTGTCGGCAATGCGGTCGCCGCCGGCGGTTCCCGCCGAAGCTTCGCCATCGACGATCGGACCGGCGATGGTGACGACGCCGATCCCGCCGGCGTCGTCCTCCTCGACGCGATCGCCGATGTATGTGCCAAGCTTGATCGCCTTATAGCCTTTCGCCGAGTCTTGCTCGCCGCCGAGCCTGGCGAGGCGCGCCTCGAACTGCTCGCGGTCGGCGAGCTTGTCGACCAGCCCCGCCGCGACCGCCGCCTGGGCAAGGTCGCCGCCGGCAGCTTCGACCGCGGCGACCGGGTTCATCATGTACGGGACCACCTTCGCCTTGGGCCGGTTACGGGCAACCGTGTCGCGCCA
>JACCSV010000337.1 GCA_013812805.1 Sphingomonas sp.
GGCGAGGGGCCGTTGAGAAGGTCCGGCTCGCCCGACAGCGGCGTCGTCTTGATGCCGTCGGCGCCGATCCCGAGCTTCTCGAGTGACCCTTGGAAGCTCGGCAGGATACCGAACACGCCGATCGATCCAGTGATGGTCGAAGGCTCGGCGAAGATGAAGTCGGCCGGGGTCGCGACCCAATAGCCGCCCGAGGCGGCGACGCTGCCCATCGACACCACGACCGGCAATTTCTCTTTCTTGGCGCCGAGGATCGACTGGCGGATCCGCTCGGAAGCGAGGACCGAACCGCCGGGGCTGTCGACGCGCACGACGAGCGCCTTCAAGCCCCCCTTGGCGACGGCCTTGTCGATCGTGTCGGCAATGCGGTCGCCGCCGGCGGTTCCCGCCGATGCTTCGCCATCGACGATCGGACCAGCGATGGTGACGACGCCGATCCCGCCGGCGTCGTCCTCCTCGACGCTATCGCCGATGTAGGCGCCAAGCTTGATCGCCTTATAGCCTTCGGCCGTTTCCTGCTCGCCGCCGAGCCTGGCGAGGCGCGCCTCGAATTGCTCGCGGTCGGCGAGCTTGTCGACCAGGCCCGCCGCGACCGCCGCTTGGGCAAGGTCGCCGCCGGCAGCTTCGACCGCGGCGACGGGGTTCATCATGTACGGGACCACCTTCGCCTTGGGCCGGTTACGGGCAACCGTGTCGCGCCACGTCGCCAGCAGCGCATTGCCGAGCGCCTGCGCATTCTCACGCGCTTCTGCCGACATGTCGTTGCGCGTGAACGGCTCGACCGCGGCCTTGTGCGTGCCGACGCGATAGATGTTGGCGGTCACCCCGAGCTTGTCGAGCAGGCCCTTGAAATAGAGGTTCTGCCCGCCCGGCCCGGCGATCGCCACGGCCCCGAGCGGGTTCAGCCAGATTTCGGATGCCGCGGACGCGACCAGATAGCTGTCGTCGCTGTAGCCCGTCGCATAAGCGATCACCGGCTTGCCGGATTCGCGTACCGAGCGGACCGCGTCGGCAAGGTCGGCCATCGCCGACTGCCCGCCACCGGTAAAGGCTTCGAGGTCGAGTGCAACGGCCTTCACCCGCCCGTCGGTCCGGGCCGAATCGAGCGCCGCAACGAGGTCGCGGAGGCGGTGCTCGCGGACGACGTCGCCGCCGCCGGCGATTTCGGCCCAGCCGGGATTGCTCGGCTGCTCGACCACCGGGCCTTCGAGCTGCATCGCCAGCACCCCGTCGCCGACCGGTTCCGGCCGCGCCGAAAGCCCCGCGTACAGCAGCCCGAAGAACAGCAGCATGGCGACCAGCACCAGCGCATCCTTGATGCCGACCAGCAGTTTCCACACCGCGCGAACGAATTTCATCTCACACCTCTTGCCCCGCCCCAGCTAGCGGAGGGCGGGGCCTGTCGCCAAACCTTTTCGACCGGCGGCGGCGCAGCTAGGGCGCGCGGCGATGGATGCGACGGCGAAACAGGCCGAGGTCGACACGGCGCCGTGGCGGAAGGAGCTTCGAGCGACGCTGTCGCTCGCCTGGCCGCTGATCCTCGCCAGCCTGACCCAGCAGGTGATCCACGCCACCGACATCATCCTGATGGGCCGGCTTGGCGAAGTCCCGCTCGCCGCAACGACGCTGGCGCTGAACCTCGCCTTCGTCTTCAATGTACTGCTGCTGGGCTTGCTGCTCGCGTCCTCGCCGATGATGGCGACGGCGCTTGGCCAACGGTCCAACGCGGTGCGCGACGTCCGCCGCACGTTCCGCGCCGGCCTGTGGCTGCTGATCATCGCCATGCCGCCTTACTGGCTGACGCTTTGGAACCTGGCGCCGATCATGCGCGCCTTCGGCCAGTCGAACGAGCTTGCCGAGGCGGGGCAGAGCTTCATGCGTGCCTACATGTGGTGCACCGCGCCGTGGCTGCTGTTTCAGCTACTGCGTAATTTCGTCGCCGCGCTGGAGCGGCCGCGGCTGGTGATGTGGTTGAGCCTCGCCGCGATCGGGCTCAATGCGCTGCTCGGCTGGGCGCTGATCTTCGGCCACCTCGGGCTTCCGGCGCTGGGAATCGTCGGCGGCGGCCTTGGCAGCACGCTCACCTGGCTGGTCGCCTGCGCGGCGCTGATCGCGGCGGTGCGCAGGGACCGGCAGTTCCGGCGTTTTCATCTGTTCGGGCGCTGGTGGCGGTTCGATGGCGAGCGGACCAAAGCGATGGTCCGGCTCGGCTGGCCGATCGGCCTGTCGCTAGCGCTCGAGATCGGGGTGTTCGCGCTGGCCGCCTATCTGATGGGCTGGATCAGCACCGCCGCCGTCGCCGCCCACGCCATTGCACTGCAATTCGCGGCGCTGACCTTCATGATCCCGGTCGGAATCAGCCAGGCGGTGACGGTTCGGGTCAGCCGGGCGCTTGGCGCCGGCGACAAGGCGGGAATTGCGCGCGCCGGGTGGACCGCCTGGTGGCTGGGCATCGCCTTCATGGCGGCCGCGGCGCTGTTCATGTGGCTGTACCCGCGCGAGATCGTCGACCTGTTCCTCGGCGACAACGCCAGCCC
>JACCSV010000340.1 GCA_013812805.1 Sphingomonas sp.
CGGTAGGCGCTGCGCGGGGTCATGCCGACGGCGCGGGCGGAGCGGGCGACGCAGCCGCACAGGCTCAGCGCCTCGATAAAGGCGGCCTGAGTCTCGGGCGTCCAGCCGTTGCGCCGCTTGCGAAGCCGCGGGACCGGGTCGAAGTCGATCGGGCCGTCGGTGACCTCGACCAGGCCGCACTCGGCGCTGTCGAACGGCCACGGGTCGCCGCGCGCGGCTTTTTCGGGGTTGAAGTTGGGGTCGGTGATGCCCGCCCAGGATTGCGGGGGCTCATCTGGGGTAGTTTCGGGGGAGGGCCCGTGGTCGGAGCCGGGGGGTGAAGGTGTATCGCTCATCGACGAGGATAAGCCACAAATTGGGGTGTGTAGGACAGCTTTTTCGTCCCTGGTGTTGCGTCAGTAACCGAGCTTATGTCGAATAGAAGCGGCCCTCGGGGCGCTATGCTAAAGGAGCGGACCCGTTCGACGTCACGGGATTCACTCCCGTGAGGCGTATGCTAGGCAAGATAAATGCATTTGTCAGATCAGTTGATCGAACTACTTTTCGAGTGGCAACCACCCGAACGTATGCGGGAACACGTTGATGTTCTCGCAGAAATGCTTGGGAACGATGCGATGCAACGGAGGGGCAAGCCCTTTCGGGAGGCTTGGGTAGCGGCGCGATTTGCGCGTCGGACAGATCAGGAAGAAGTTCGGCTTCTTCGAGAAGAGCAATATGGGACCACCCCAGATTTCGCTGTTCGATCAGGAAACGTCGCTCGTCGTTACGAAACTACTGAGGCGGACGTGCCCGGCCGGAAACGACAGCTGGAATATCGATCACCGATGCCTGCCGGAGTTGAGCCGATGATCATGACGTCGCTAGACGCGATGGTGGAGCAGATGCGATTGCTCACCTCTCGGAAAGCGGCGAAGAAGTATACCGATTGTGCTGGGCTAGTCGTTCACCTGAACCCGCCGATGTTCAGCTTTAATCCTGCATTTCGTACTGAATCAATGCGGCTTGCGACGGAGCCGGCCGCAAACTCATTTCGCGAGGTTTGGCTATTGAGGGATAAAGGGGTGCTTCTTTGGCTTGAGGGCAATTTTCTGGGTTGGGTACCGGACGACTTCTAACTTCCCGACTGCGCAACACGAATGGTTTGACCGGTGGAGCACTGGATTCGAACGGAGCTGGTCTTCGAAGTCCCTGGGCTTCGTGATTTTGCCAGCCTTGTTGCACGGATTATCACTGAATCCTCAATGTAGGATGGACCTTCCGGCAGATGGAACAGGCCTGGCAGCGGGAAATTACCGCGAACCTCTGGCTTTTAGCACTTCCCGGAGAAAGGAACTTCAATGGCCCACTTGGGTGACGTCTTTGCGGGGCCGGCGGAACTGCTTGGCATAGAACCAGAAGAGCTCGCGGGTGTCCTCCTCGAGGTGATCCCCTCGGTAACTCAAAGGGGCATGTTTGTTTGGCAGAACTTCACTGAGCAGGTTTTTCCACCTGGTGGGGGAGGGTGGCCTCGGAGCGGTTTCAGCGATGTGGCTCAAGCAATCGCAGAGGCGTTGAACTGGCTGATGAGCCAAGGGCTGGTGATTTACGAGCCAGAACAGACCGGCGAATGGATGCGCCTCACGCGTCGCGCCCAATCAATTAAAACCAAAGTGGACTGGCAGGCTTACCGAAAGGGTGGCGCTCTGCCTGTGGCTCTACTTCAACCTCACTTGGCCGAAAAGGTTCACCATCTCTTTGTTCGTGGCGACCACGACATCGCCGTGTTTCAGGCCTTTAAGGAGGTGGAGGTTGGCGTGCGGACAGCTTGTGGCTATTCCGACGCCTTAGTTGGGCGAGCTCTAATGCAGAAGGCATTCGCCATCCACGATGGGCCGCTGCGGAACATGGAGATTATCGCCTCAGAGAGGGAGGCGGAGGTCTTCCTTTTTGCGGGCGCTATCGGACACGCGAAAAATCCGACCAGTCACCGCGATGTCGCTCTCGATCGAGATGAAGCGGCTCGTCTGATTGTTTTCGCAAGCCACCTACTCGCAATTGTTGAAACAAGACCTTTACGCTGAAGGCCGACCGATACGCTGGACGAATTTCGCGGATTATCGATGCCCAAGTGTGATTTCTTCGAGCCATCGGTCGCCCCTCAAATATTCGCTAAAGGAGCGTCGCCCACCGATGCTAGCCGATCCGCGCGCTCCCCATCGGTTATATTGTGATAGGTCATCAAGCAGCGGATCAAGCCAAGTATGACGGTGATATTGGAATTGTTTGTGCGCCCCACAACGGAAATCCTCCGTCAATCTTGGCTGCTGGTCCCGGAAAAACAAAAAGTCGCTCGCGTAAACTTGCGCAATCTCATTGAGCGAGCGCACCTCTTTGGCACCCAAGTGGAGCGTTACCAACCGCGGCTCAGTTGGGTGCTGCGTGGGCAGCATGTAAATGAGCGCTGCGGTCGGCAGGAGGGGTAAGACCAGCTTCCGACCGGAATTAATGGCGTCTTGGGATGCGGGAAAGTTGTGGAAAAAGCCGTCTCCGGTGATGAACTCCGTCTGATCGCTGAAGAGCACGGCCCACCGGCCACTGCTCTCCATCCGAGTTCGGTAGGCGTCATACAACCCGCGTTGATTAGCCGCGATCAACGGTTTGTCCGCCGGCTCCTTTAGCCCGAATTCGCCGCGGAAGTGCTCCGTGGTGAGCTTGATCGAATGCCGTATGGCTGGACTTCGGGCGAGTAGCGACGCGGCTACTCGGGCCATCTGTTGTAAACTCTCCGGCGATACCGACTGTGGCGCGATACGCTCCACCATCGGTTCACCCGGATCTAGATGCGGCGTGCCTAAAGTACTTAGCCATTCCACAAAAGCCGATATTTCGTTGTCTGGTTGGTTGAACATCGGCTCAAAAGTCGAGTCCCAGGGACCGCCAACTTTCATGTGATGGGCGTTCGTTATCCCTCCGAACGTCCCCGGGGGCGCACGCTGTACGTCCCCGTTTGGCCGTATGACAGACACCATTCCGTCAGAAGCTGTCCAGTATTCCGCCAGCGTCCGGGGCCACCAGTGATGCAATTCGGTCTTGAGTGGCTTCCGCTGCATAGGCAGGCATATCTACTATGCTACTGATCCAAGAAACTCCGCATCTTCCGCGACCGGCTCGGATGCTTCAGCTTCCTAAGCGCCTTAGCCTCAATCTGCCGGATCCGCTCGCGGGTGACCGAGAACTGCTGCCCAACCTCTTCCAGCGTATGATCGGTGTTCATCCCGATCCCGAAGCGCATCCGCAGCACCCGCTCCTCGCGCGGCGTCAGTGACGCCAGCACCCGGGTGACCGTTTCCTTGAGGTTCGCCTGGATCGCCGCGTCGACCGGGATCACCGCATTCTTGTCCTCGATGAAGTCGCCGAGATGGCTGTCTTCCTCGTCGCCGATCGGGGTTTCGAGGCTGATCGGCTCCTTGGCGATCTTCATCACCTTGCGGACTTTTTCGAGCGGCATCGACAGGCGCTCGGCGAGCTCCTCGGGCGTGGCTTCGCGGCCGGTTTCGTGGAGGAACTGGCGGCCGGTGCGGACCAGCTTGTTGATCGTCTCGATCATGTGGACCGGGATTCGGATGGTCCG